>JAILAB010000015.1 GCA_024681855.1 Elusimicrobiales bacterium | reverse complement strand
AGCAGCGAAAGCGTCTGCCCGCCGATGATTACCCATGCCATGGCCCGGCGGCTGCCTGAGCCTGCGCCCTGTCCGAATGCGGTAGGAATCATACATACAACCAGCGTGAGCGTGGTCATGAGAATAGGGCGAAGCCTCATCTTATTGGCCAGTATTGAGGCCTCATGCCTTTCCATGCCTTTTGCTCTAAGCTGATTTGTGGTTTCAACCTGCAATATGGCATTTTTCTTTACAACACCAAATAACATGAACAAGCCCATCATGCTGAACAATGTTAAATCCTGCCTCACTAACAAAAGAGACAACAAGGCAAAAGGAAGCGTCAAAGGCAGCGCAACCAGAATTGAAAGCGGATAAACAAAGCTCTCAAACTGGCTTGCCAGAACTATGTATATAAAGATAAAAGCAAGAGATATTGCCACAATAAAGCTGACAAACATTTTGCCCATTTCTTTAGCACGCCCTGTAACACCGCCTGTATATTCTGCAGTAAGCCCCATCTCTTCCTTAACTTCCTGATAGGCCTTATTAGTTTCGGTAATGAGAGTTCCTAAAGCTATGCCGGCAGTATTTGCCTCAACAGTTACTTTACGCTGGCGAGAGAATCTTTCAATAAGAGTGGGGCCTACGCCTTCAACCACTTTAGATACGCTGTCAAGGCGAACAGTTCCATTATTGGAAGGAACAACCATTGCTTCAATAAGTTCCTTTGTATTGCGATATCCGTTTTCAGCCCTTACGCGAACTTCATAAAGTTCTCCGTCTTCCTTATATTTGGTTATGTCTTCCGCACCACCGACCATTGTGCGCAGTGAAGAAGCAATATCACTTATTTTAACGCCCTGGTCATGAGCGCGGTTTCTGTCAATCTCAACACGATATTCAGGCTTAGCAAGCGAACTGGAAAGGTCAGCGTCTACAACTCCCGGTATCTGTTTTATTTTTTCCAAAACTTTATTAGCTGCTTCAAACAGTTTGTTAAGGTCAGGGCCCATTATGTTAAACTGCAAAGCCTTTTGGCCTGCGCCGAAACCGCCTGCAGCTACTACGGAAGTTCTAAGCCCTTCATACTTGGAAAGCATGTCACGCACATAAGACATTATGGTTAAAAGATTAGGTCTTGTGCCAAGCGGGGTAAGCTCAACTGTTATATATCCTTTATTTGAGCTGCTGCTAAGCGAATCAATGCCAGAGCCTGAGCCCACGCTTGTTAGCGTATTTACAACAAAAGGTATTTTTCTGTTTTCTTTTTCTATCTGCTCAAACAGCTGCTTTGTAGCCGCAAGGCTTGTTCCTTCAGGAGCTTTAATATTTATCTGATACTGGCCAGTGTCATCTGTAGGAACAAAGTCTTTGCCAATGAAAATTCCCATAGGCACAGTGGAAATGAGGAAAAGCACAGAAATAACTACCATTGTCTTGCGATGGGCTAAAGACCATTCAAGCATTGCAGCATAATGATTTGAAAGCCAGTCATTAAGTTTATCTGATGCTTTTTGAAATTTAGTTTTCTCACTTTTCTTCGCTTTTAGGAAGAGAGATGACATCATTGGAGTAAGAGTAAGCGAAACAAAAGTGCTTATAGCAACTGCCACGGCAATTGTTAAGCCATAGCTTTTCATGAAACGGCCCATTATGCCTTCCATATATGCCATAGGAACAAATATAACTATAAGCGAAATGGATATTGCTATAACAGCAAAAGATATTTCATTAGCCCCAAGAAGTGCGGCCTTTTTAGGCGCAACATGGCGCTGCTCCATATTACGGTAAATATTCTCAATCATGACTATTGCATCGTCAATTACAAGACCAACGGCAATTGTTAAACCGAGCAGAGTCATGTTATTGAAAGTAAATCCGCTCATATCCATGACAACGAATGTACCGATAAGAGAAACAGGGATAGTAATTGTAGAGATTATTGTGGAACGCCAGTCGCCCATGAAAAGAAGAACCATAAGGCCTGCCAGAATTGCGCCAAGCACAAGATGTTCTTTTACTGCATTTACAGAATCATTAATGAACTCTGACTGATCGCCAACTATTTTAAGATTTATGTCTGAGGGAAGCATTGTTTCAAGATCAGCAAGACGTTCCCTAATATTATTAACCACAGCAACAGTATTGCTGCCTGACTGTTTCTTAACAGCCAAAGTAACAGAAGGCTTGCCGTTTAAGAAGGAAAGGCTTTCTTCCGTTTCTCCGGTATCTTCAACTCTGGCAATATCAGAAATGCGTATGGGAGTATTTTTTACTGTTGAAACAACAATGTCTTTAAAGTCCCTTACATTCTGAATTCTGCCCAAAGTGCGCAATGTGAAATATTTATCACGCTGTTCTACGGTTCCACCAGGAATCTCTATATTCTGTTCTGAAAGAACCCTCTTAACCGTTGCGGCTGAAATTCCAAGAGAAGCCATTTTCATAGGGTTAAGAACAATATGAATTTCTCTTTCCCTTCCGCCTATAAGAGTAACCGAGCCCACGCCGCTGACTGTTTCAATGTTTTCTTTAATTTTCTTTTTAGCAAACTGCGTTAGGTCTATAAGATTGCGCTGCCCGGAAACAACAATGTTGACTATAGGCATAGCATCCATTTCCATTTTCATAATGACTGGCTGCTGTGTGCCATCAGGCAGCTGAGACAAAACAGCATTAACCTTGTCACGCACTTCCTGCGCAGCAACATCAGGATTTTTTTCAAGTTCAAATTTAGCTATCACAAGGCTCATGCCTTCATAGCTGTAAGACTGTATTTCTTCCAAGCCTGAAATGCCGTTAACAGATTCCTCTATTACTTTTGAAAGAGAAGTTTCAGTTTCCTCAGGGCTTGCGCCGGCAAGAACAGTCTGAACAATCACATAAGGGAACTCAACATTAGGCATGAGGTCAACGCCTAAACGCATATACGAATAGAGCCCAAGCACAATGATGGCTGCCATCATCATGGTTGTGAAGACAGGTTTTTTTATTGAAATATCTATAAGTCTCATTGCTTCACCTTCGCTGTTAAATTAGTGCAATAAAGAATAAAACATGACATTGAATCAGTTATTCTCTATTGCTATTTTGCTGCCATCCTTAAGGCCATACAAGCCAGAAATGATCACATCATCTCCATGGTTTACGCCACCTATTATCTGAGCATAATCTTCATTTGAAAGGCCTACGGAAACAGCCAGGCGCAAAGCCTTGTCATCCACCGGCTTAAACACATAAGACTGTTTATTATCTACTATTATCGCAGATGTTGGAACTGTGGGAACATTTTCCTTAGCGCCGACAATAAGCTTAACCTCTGAGAACATTCCTGATTTAAGTTTATGATGAGAATTGTCTGCAAGAAGCTCCACTACGCTGCTGCGGGTATCTTTATCAACTACAGGGCTTATACGATAAACTTTACCCGTAAAAGAAGAATCAGGATATGCGTCTACCTTTATGCGGCCAGACTGGCCAATGCGGACTTTCCCAACATACCTTTCAGGAACTTCAACTACTACACGAACTTTTTCCTGGCTGACAACTAAGGCAATAGGAGTTTGAGTAGTAACATTAGCGCCGCTATCCTGATATACACGGCCTATTACGCCAGACAGCGTGGACGGCACAGGGGCAGCTTCATATACTACTCCAGGCTCATCTCTCTCTATAAGGGCAACTGTCTGATTTTTATATACCCTGTCTCCTTCTTTAAGGACATTTTTAAGCAGCTTTCCATTGACGCGCGGATAAAGAACTGCTTCATCAAATGCTTTTACGGACCCTACTATAGTAATAGTATCTTCAATGCTGCGTTTTTCAACCTTGGCTGTTTTTACTATAAAACGGTCTTTTTCCACCTTATTAAGCTGATCAATGCCTTTTTCGGAGCATGATATGCCTGTTGCCATAGCGGCTAAGAGAATTAATGCTTTTGTCGTTATTTTCATGATTTTATTTACCTTAAAAATTATTGTGATGTCTGCTGTTTTATGTTTTCTATTTTATATAGCCATAGAAATATCAGGGAAACATAATAGAAAATTATTTATTCGCCTAATGTCCACTCAAGCTGAGCTCCTGCAGAACAGGTGTCATGCGCAGCCTGGCTGTAAAGCGTTTGTGTTTTATTGAAGGCTAAAGCCATGTCATTAAGATCCAAAAGGCCTGCCAGGCCGTTCTTAAAACGTGTTTCAGTGGCTTTTAGGGCCTTGCGGGCCTGTTCCACCGCTGTTTTCTGTGATTCCTGCCTAGAGGCAGCTTCATTAAGGGCAAGCCATGCTGTTTTAACGCCAATTCTTATGCCTCTTTCCAGATTCCTAAGATTATTGTCTATTATTTCTGACTGTTTCTTCGCCTGCTCAACCCTGGAATTTACTGAACCACCGGAATATATGGGCAATGATAAGGATATGCCGCCATAAGTATTCCAGCCGTTTTCATCACCTTTAGGCCAGGCTTGATTGGTATTTCCCATAAAATCCTGCTTGGCAAACAAGCTTAAATACGGATAATGGCCTGCGCGTTCAATAACAACCATCTCTTTATAAAGATCGCTCATGTATTTAAGATCCTTGTATTCAGCTCTGGATTCAAGCGCTTTTTTATAAAGATCAGAAATATTGGCATATATCGTAGTACCGCATCTGAGCCCGCCTTCCAATTCTATATCCGCATCAGGTTCCATGCCTAAAAGGTTCTTGAAAGAAAGGAGCATTTCCTCATAGCTGTTTTCAGCTTTAGTAAGGGCAGGTTCATTGTTTAGAACTTCAACACGCTGACGCAAGAGCTCAAGATCGCTTGAAAGGCCCTGTTTGTACTTAGCCTCAATGGTTTTTAGATATTGTTTTGAAAGGTCAAGCGTTTCGCGCTGTATTTCCACCATTTTTTTTGAAAGAAGCACGGCATAATACATCTGCTTAACCTGCCTTATGGTTTCTTTCTGAGCAATTTTAAGCTCCTCTTTTCCAGCCTTAGAATATATTTTTGCCATTTTTATGGCTGACCCAACCTTGCCTCCTGCCCACAAAACCTGGTTAAGGCCTAGTGAAGCATTCAGCATATTGTCATCAAGGCCTCCCTTGTGCACGCCATCTCCTGATACGCTTCTGTAATCTCTAAAATAATGAGTGTATGTGCCGCTAAGGCTTATCTGCGGGTATACGCCGCCAATATTTTCTTTAACATATTCATCATATTTTTGGCTTGTGGCCTCAGCATTTTTAACCGAAATATTATCGCGAAGGGCAATGTTTATAGCCTGGTCAAGCGTTATGGTTTCTGCCATGGCAGGAAACGCTGAAAGACATATAAGCAATGCTATTGCCAGCGTTTTAATGCTTTTTATGCCATTAGCTATTATTTTTGCCAAATACGCTGGGATGTTTTTGTCAATGTTATCTGCTCCGTTCTTGTGTGCTTCCATATTTAATCCTAAAATAGACATGCCTAATAGTTTAAGCAATAGTTGTATATGCTTCTGCGGCAAATTCTCATTACTGAATGACTTGGTAAGCCTAGCTTTCTTTATCTCTGAATCCTCATTTATCAATTTTGCAAGGAGGCTGTCTTTTGGCATTGAAATCAGCTTAAAGAAATACTTTGAGTAATCCGGCTTTTTCTTTAAAACCATAACCTGATTTTCCAAAAGTTTCTTTATTTTCTCCTCCATAGTCAAATTTTGCGAAATAGCAGAATTAAAGGGTTCCTCAAAAGGCTTTATTCCTTCCTTGAAACATTCCTTTATAAGCTCATCTTTATTCTTAAAGTAATAGTAAAGCACAGGCTTGGTTATATTCATTTTCTCGGCAATCATATTCATTGAAACAGCATCAGGGCCATTGTCAGCCATCATTTTGCCGGCTATAACTATGATCTTATGCTTCTTCTCATCGCCTTTATGTGTCCGAGTGTTTTCTTTCATAAACAATCCTTAAAAATAGGATTTTATTCAAAAACAACAAAATTATACTTACCGGTAAATAAATTGTACTAAAAAAAACATAGCAAAGCAAGATATTCTATAAAGGAAACCTGTTTAGGACAATGCCAAAATAAAGAAGAATTATTTTTGGCTGCTGTCAAGAGCCTGGCGAACAGCTTTAGCAAATTGGTCTGCACAAGAAGTATAATTGTCACCGCAGGTATTTCCCTTAAGCTTAGCCTCTATCTGTTCTACAGTCATTCCATCTGTAAGCTTTGCTATGGCTTTCAGATTTCCATTGCAGCCGCCATAGAAAACAATATTACTTACCCTGTTCCCTTCCAGGTCAAATGTTATAAGCTGTGAGCACACGTCTTGTGTTTTATATTCAAAATGCATATACATATTCCTTTGCCTGATAAAGCATTGCGCAATTATGAACCGCATAAGGCAGCGCAAGAAACAGATGCTATTCCGCCTATATAAAAAGCGGCCTTCATCAGACCGCTTTAATCTGGAGGCGCCGGGATTCGCACCCGGGTCCGCCAGCCGCACGACAGAACCGCTACAGGCTTAGCCCCGGATAAATCTCGCCAGACATAAGGCCGAGACGCCAATGGCCTGGCATGTTCCGTATTGTCTTAGCCGTAACAGCCACGAAACGCGGGCTGCAACGGAGCATTCCGTAAGGTAACACTGTTCAGACGGCACGGAAATCCGCCCGGCAGCGAGGCCCGCTTAAGCGTGGGCCCAGGCTAACTCGTTGGAGTTGGCTTTTATTGTTTTGGCACTGTTTTACATGGCCTTGCCAACCATGGCCTGCTGAACCGCCGACACTGACTAACGTCGAACCTGTTCGCCCCCTTTTTATGCACGGCTTAAACCCTGCCAAGAACCGCATTTCCAACGCAATACGGTTAAAAGGGCACAATATATTATACAACATATATCCAGAAAACAAACATTTTTTCAGGAAACATCTGATAGCTGCTGACTTTTATTATTTTCCCGCCAGTTTTTTCAGCTGTGCCATAAACTCTTCATAATCTTTTAATTTAAAAAGATATGACAAGTCAAAATAATGACCACATATATTGTGGATGTCTTTCCATATAACGCCGTATCCTGTATGGCATACTGTAAGGCTTATGCGGCTGCACCCTGTTTCATCGCATGAACAAGTCAAAACAGGCACATTTTGTTTCTGTTTATAATTTTCCGCATCTGACAAATATCCGTACAGCTCTGCCGGGCTCATGCTATGGTAAACACCTGCTTGGTCTTCTGGCCTGTTTTCATCTATAAAAATCTTTTTTTCTTCTTTTTTGGCAATTTGCAGAAAATCCTGACCGTTTATCAAAATTACAGCCCGGTCAAAATCCTTCCATGGCAAAACCAAAGTTCCGGCACGCTGTATTTTTAACTTTATGCTGTCATAATTTCTCATTTAATCAAAATTTATTCTTTCCTTCTCAATTACAAGAGGACGGCGCAGGGTCTGTGTGTAAATTGCGCCTATGTATTCTCCAAGAACGCCAAGGAAAATAAGCTGTATGGACGCAAACAGGAAAAGCCCTATAACGGCTGGGGCAATACCTACGGTAAAGCTGTCCCAGTGCAAAAGCTTGTGTATGAAATAGGCCACAGCGGCAAGGAAACTAAGCCCCGCACATATAAAGCCGCCAAAAACAGCTAATCTCAAAGGCACTTTTGAATGATTAATTATCCCCAATATTCCTATATCATACATCATGTAGAAATTCACTTTTGAAAAGCCGCGCTTGCGGGCAGGCTGAAAATATTCTATTTTAGCAGCTTCATAACCCAAATCAGCAACCTCACCGCGTAAGAAAGGATAAGGTTCATTAAGTTTGCGCAGCTCTTCTATTACGCATTTGTCATAAAGGCCGAAGCCAGTATTATTTTTAGTTATTTCCACGTCTGACAGAGCTGAAACAACAGAGTAATATAATTTTCTTATAGCAAACATTACCTGGTTTTCGCCGCTGCTGTTTTTAACGCCTAGAACCACCTTATACCCTTCCTCCCATTTGCGAAGAAATTTAGCAAGCATTTCCGGAGGATCTTGAAAATCCGCAGCGAAATTCATAACGGCATCGCCTCGGCCCTGAAGAAGGCCATAATAAGGCGAGCGTATATGCCCGAAATTGCGCACATTTATAATAATCTTTATGCGTTTGTCGGCTCCGGCCATTTTGCGCAGTATCTGCTGCGTGCGGTCAGTGGAAGCATTGTCAATGAATATATGCTCAAAGTCATATTGCGGGAAATCATCAAATATCTTGCGTACGGCTTTTGCAATTTCCTCCACATTTTCTTCCTCATTATAGCAAGGCGTCACTACGCTGATGAGTTTTTTCATAATGTCCTCTTATGGCTCAAATGTCTTATATCAGTTTTTTCCAAGCATGAACTTTGCCAGGGATTCTTTCCAATGAGGAATTTTTATTCCAAGTTCGCGGCATAAGGCGGAATTATCCATTGCGGAATATCCCGGCCTTTTGGCAGCCGCAGGAAAATCGGCCATTTTAGCCGGCAATATTTCCTTGTCAATGCCTGCGAGCCTTATTATTTCCTTTGCCCATTCATAGCGGGAACATACTCCGCTGCCAGGAAGATGCCAAAGGCCGGAAAGCCCGCGCTGCATGGCAGCCATTACTGCGTCCACCACATCTTCAGTGTATGTTGGCACCGATATTTCATCATCGGCAATCTTTAACGGTCCTTCTTTTTCAGCCCACTGACGAACCTTGTAAATAAAATTCTGCTTTCCCTCTCCATAAACCCAGCTCAGGCGAAAAACTGAAGCCCCCATAGGCTCAAGAGCATATTTTTCTCCTAAAAGCTTGGACTTGCCATAAGCATTAAGAGGATTGGGAGAATCCTGCTCAGTATAGGGAGCTTTCTTGCTGCCATCAAAAACATAATCAGTGCCGAAATGCACTAGCGTTGTTTCAAATTTCTTTGCTTCCATGCCAATGCTGCGCAAGGCATATCCGTTCACGTCCATGGCAAGCTTTTGATTTGATTCGGCAAGATCAACCTGATTATATGCGGAACAATTTATTATAAGGCCAGGCCTGTAAATGGAAAGAGCCTCTGTAACTTGCACAGGATTTGTAACATCAAGCTCATCGCTGTCCGCGCCAAGATATTCCCAGCCCTCCTTTTCAAAGCGCCTTGCGAATGCTTTGCCGAGCTGGCCTTTTGAACCAAAAATGAATGCTCTCATAAAATCTCCGTTCCCGCAAAAAAAAAGACCCCGTTTCATTCCCGGCATACGGGCAAAAGGGTCTTGCTTAAATCTGGTGCCCGGTATAGGGTTTGAACCTATGACCTTTCCCATGTCAAGGGAACGCGCTACCGCTGCGCCAACCGGGCCTTAACTATTACAAGGATATTATAGCAAAAAAAAGATATGTTTTTGCAAATTTAAATAAACAGACAAACTAAAAATATTACTCCTTAGATTTCAGCTCAGATTGTCTTTCACATTATCAGCTTCCCACCATTTCATATACTTCACAAAAGGATAGAACGCAGAAAAAGCGCACCATATAAAACCAGGGGCTCCATCCAGGATGCCAAGCTGCAATAAATATCTGCGGAAAAAATCAAAAGGAATCCTTATGAAACTTATGAAAAGATTCGGCCTTCTTCCGGATTCAGCTTTTTTTGCCGCTCCCAGAGTAGTGTACTTATTAAATTTTTCAAAATAATTATGAATGGAACAGTATGAATAATGCTGTATATGCCCTGCCGAAATGCGGCTGACCGCTCCGGAAACCTCCAGCTTTTCATGAACAAGCCCGCCAGTGAATTTTGCCTTGTCCCTGCGCGCCAGCCTCAGTATGACATCATTTTTAAGGCCGCTGTGCTTCATTCTGCGGCCTAGGAAATAATTAACTCTCAGCAGTTCATAGCCTGCCGGCATGGCATCCGCATTTCCGCCGCAAGGCTGTTCCTTAATCTTCCTTATTTCAGCCTTAAGGGCTTCATCAATAAATTCATCTGCGTCAAGGCTCAAAGCCCATTCGCCTGTGCATTGCGCTAAGGCATATCCCTTTTGGGCAGCATAGCCGTCAAATTTCCTGGTAAAAAATTTAGCGCCGTATTTTTCCGCAATGGCTTTTGTTCCATCTGTTGAGCCGCTGTCTACAATTATTATCTCATCGCATATTCCGGAGGCCGCTTCCAGACACCGTGCTAAGTTACGCTCCTCATTAAAAGTTATTATGAACAAAGAAAGCTTCATAACGGCAACAGCCTAAATATGCTTAACAAGCTCAATGGCTTTTTCGGTAGCGGTTTTAAGCCAAGTATCGTTTTTCTGCGCTTTGGCATAAGGCCATATCCTTAAAACATTCAAAAGCAGGAGATGATATACTGTTTTTATTTTTTCATCCCCGTTCTCCATGGCTGCGAGATGATCTATTATCATATCTCTAGCTATCTGCAGGCGTAAAGCCGTATCTGAAGAGATATGCCTGTCCCTAAAGCTCCAGTGAAGCTCCATGTCTTGCAGTAATTTTGACAAATCTATCATCCATGAATCGCAGAATGAGTCAAGAAAATCAATAAGGCAAACCTTGCCGTCCCTGGTGTAAATCATATTGTCCAAGGTAAGGTCGCCATGGCATGGCGTCCAGCTTACTGCGGACCAGTCAAAACGCTTAAGCAGAGCAAAAGCTTCATCTGGCACTTTTCCGGCTATGGTTTTCTCAAGACTGATGATTTTGCTATGAAATATCATTGCGGAATCACTGCGCTTGCCTTTCTCATTCCAGTGAAGCATCTTAAACAGAAGGTCTATTAGCGGCGCTATGTCATAGGTTTTCATTACCGGCACCAGATCCGCAAGCGAATGACCTGGAACATATTCCATGTCAAAATAGAAAAGGCCTTCGTCATATCCCCATGTAAGGACAGACGGAGAACACACTCCGGCGGATGACTGATGAAAATTCTGCTTGCGGCATTGCTCTTCAAGCCTTTCATTATATGCCGGGCATGAAGATGTTTTTCGCACAAAAACAGAACGTTCTGTGCGATAAAGCTGCACTTTGCAGCCGGAATTTCCTTCTAATGTCTTAACTTCGTGAATCTGCATAAATATTCTCCGAAAGCAATAACAATCAGGAGTTTTTGCTTTCCGCCAGCCCAGCCCATTTCACAAACTGCCTTAAGCCTTCATCAAAAGAAGTTGCAGCCCTATAGCCTAATAGTTTTTCTGCCTTATGGCAATCGCAAGCCGTACGCTTCACATCGCCAGGCTGATCAGGAAGCTGCTTTATTTCAGCTTTCAGCCCTAAAGCATGCTCCAAAGCCATAATCATGTTTTTCAGCGTTATGGGGTTACCGCCTCCAAGATTGATTATCTCATAGCC
>JAILAB010000011.1 GCA_024681855.1 Elusimicrobiales bacterium | reverse complement strand
GCAAAACATTCTTTTGTCTCGTCATCAGGATTTCCCATTATAAACATTCCGCTGCGATAATGATCCCAATGGCCTGATATTTTATACAGTTCCCTTTTTGCCATGAACGGCGTTTTTGTGAGAAGATATCCGGCTTGCTGTTCCGTGTCTTCCACCCAGCGCTGAAGCAGCTGCACAACCCGCGCGCCTTTAGGCAGCAATATTGGCAGTCCCTGGCCTATTATGTCTACAGTTGTGAAATATTCCAGTTCACGGCCAAGCTTGTTGTGATCACGCTTTACGGCCTCTTCCCTTTCTTTCAGATAAGAATCCAGTTCCTCTTTCTTTGGAAAGGCTATGCCGTAAATGCGCTGGAGCATTTTATTATGCTCGTCTCCGCGCCAATATGCGCCAGCACTGCTTAACAGCTTAAAGGCATTGTGCTTTATGCGTCCAGTGGAATCCACATGCGGGCCAGCGCATAAGTCTGTAAATTCGCCTTGCTTGTAAAAAGAGATTGTCTCCCCCTCTGGCAGCCCGTCTATAAGCTCTATTTTATAAGGCTCATTTTTCATGAACTCTTTTGCTTCAGTCCTGCTAAGCTCAAAACGCTCAAGATGAAGCCTTTCCTTGATTATTTTCTTCATCTCGGCTTCAATCTTCAGCAGAATTTCCGGAGTAAATTTAACATCTGTGTCAAAATCATAATACCAGCCTTCGGCTATGGACGGACCTATGGCCAGCTTGGTCTGAGGATACAGCCTTTTTACAGCCTGAGCCATTATATGCGAACAGGTATGCCAATAAGTTTTGCGGTATGCCTCGTTTGCAAAGGAATATTTTTCATCATCATGTTTGCCGATTTCTGCAGCATTCTCTTTATTAATGTTTTCTGCCATAATTAAGAACTCCTTTTTTATTTTGCCAGAGGCGTTTTTATGCCGTTTTTATTGCAGAAAGCCTTTAATTCGGCCCGCTGTCAGCAAATAGAAAAGCCTCTGAGTTTCAGAGGCTTTTTCCCTACGGGCAATTCTCACCCCTGAATGCCAGGGGTGAAATGAAAATCATTCCACGGTTCCACCCTGCTTGCCGGATTAAAAATTCTTTTGCGCAATAGCGTAAAAAAATTTATCTGGCCGCTTGATAAAGGCTGTAACGGGCCTTCCCGTCCGGTTTCGCCTGCATTGCCGTTTCAAACAACTGAGGGCTAAACAGTTTTATCCGGCGGCTCCGAGGCTGGTAAAGAACGGATGCGATTAAAGCGGTTCTCAGCTGCTGCCGCTTCTCTCTGTAAACGCAGAAGCCCGTTCCTGGCCCCTTCATAGCCATTTTATTAGATAAATTATAGCATTTAATTATTTTCAAGATATACGGCTATGAGATTAAGAGCATTACCGTATCAGAGATTAGGCCATATTTGAGAAAAGCATTTAGGCAATGACTATGCAGATTTCTTTTATTTAGCGGCTTTGCGGAAATAGGCTGATTTCACCCATACCGCAGGACGTGCCATTATGCCGGAAGCACTAGGATTCTCTCCTGAAAACAGAATAACGCCCTCGGCATTTACAAGCATTGCGCAGTCTTTCATAAGACCGCTGTCGCGCAGCCACCACCATCCATAGGGAATCTCTTTCTGAGTTTTTTCGCCAATGCGTGCCTTGCTCTTTATCGCCAGAGGCCCAGCTTCAGCCATTCTTTCCCTGTCTGATGAAAAAAGGCTTGCTGCTTCTTCCGCTGAAAGCAGAAAAACGCTGTCACTTTCTTTCTGATTCTTATGCGAAAAGCGTATTAGGGCTTTTTTATCATCGGAACTCCAGCCTTTAATAAATCCTTCGTTTAGCCATTTTCTAATTGAAGATTTTTCCCAAGAAGCTGATTTCATGTCAAATTTTCTTGAGTCAAGGCCTTTTGAAGCGACTAGAAGCATGCTTTCATAGTCTTTGAAAAGCACTTTCCATTGAATGTCGTCTCCCTGGTATTTGCCAAGATATAGCATATCTCCAGGCTCGTACGGCACTAAAGAGCGAAGTTCCTGAACCTTTCCCAAAAGCATTTTGCTATCCCCATACCCTTTGGCTTTTTTTAGAAAAGGCAAAGCCTTCTCATATTCCTTTGCCCGCAAATGAACCAGTGCCTGGGCATAGTAGCTGCCATTAGTCCTTATGCGGCTATCTCTATGGCCTTCTATAAGCTCAAAAGCAAGAGCTGCGTCAGAATATTGTTTAGCATTGTACAGTTTTGCCGCCGCATTATATTTTATATCCAAAATGTCATTTACAAACAGCTTTGCTTCCTCATAGCTGCCAAGCTCACGGAACATTTCAAGCGCTGAATTATATTCTTTCTTGCGGTAAAGGCTTTTGGCTTTATTGTAAAAAACTTCTTTAACTCTAGCCTGGCTGTCCTCATGCTTGCCCAATTCCTTAAACATTTTTTCAGCAAGATCAAAATTCCTGGCATTGTTCATATCAGCGGCGCGGTTATACTTTAGCGTTCTGGCCTCATTAAGGTAAATGCGGCAATTTTTCATACCCTCCACTTGGCTAAGATAATAAATTGCTCCCTCAAAATCAACAGGATTGGAATAAAGCTTTTTTAAGCCCACATTATATTTGAGAAGACGGATTCTTGCCTTTGTTTTCGCATAGCTGCCAAGCTGCTGATGCAGGCGAAGCGCCTCCTCAAATCTGCCTTCATTGGCAAGCTGGCCAGCATAATTATAAAAGGAACTCTGCTTATAAGCCTTGCTGTTAGAATAATTGTTTAATGCCGTGAATATGCGCAACGCTTTCAGGTATCTTCCCTCCCGGTAATGCGCAAGGGCTTTCTGATATATTTTCCAGTCTTTGCAGTATGCGCCGTTCTGAATGCTTATATCATCTGAAGCGCAGGCTTCATATTCAGGTTTTTCAGCAAGCTGCAGCTCTTCATGTATCAACATATCAGGAGTTTCCATTGATGCCGGAGCATCTGTAGGCAGGCTGCTTATTTCGGAAATATGAACAGGCCTGTCAGAAGGAGGAAGAAGATCCAGCTTCATTTCAGGATTAGATATTTTTGCGAAAATATTTTCTTCAGAGCGCCTAGGCTTTTCTATTTCGGCGTTTCTCTTATGCGCAAGCTCATTGCGCCTGGAAGCATAAATATCAGCACCTAAAATTTTCTTGCCGCTGCTTTCCGAAGTTAAATCAAGTTTTAACTTATAGCGTATATTTGATTTTTTATCGCCTGAATACGCAGCGGAAACTGTTGCTGAAAGAATATAAGAAGCCGGATTTTCTTTTTTCTTCTGCAGCTTGCTTACAATATTTTTCTGTTCTTTTTCATTTTCGGCAATATTTGCCTTTCTTAATTTTTTGAAAGATGAGATAAGCTCAGGGCGAAATTTATCCCAAAATGGGATAAAAAGATTTTCAGTCAAGACATCCCCTGAAGAAAATGAATAAGAAGCGAAAACAAAAACTGGAGTTTCCCCCTTTTTCTTTTGGGCTTTATTGAGATTTCTATTTCCTTTTATAAGAGAATCCAGCTGCCCTGCTGCGCATTTTGCCGCTGCGGCAGCCATTTTTGCGTCTGTAGGATATGCTGAAACATCTTCAAAAACACAATTTGCCGCTGCCAAAGGAAGAACGGGCAAAAATAACAAGAAAAAAAAAGGAATAAGCAGTTTCATACAATATTAAGTTTTATTATAAGAATTTATATTATTGTTTGCCAAATAAAAAGAAGCCTCTTGCGAGGCTTCCCATGTATAGCAAATCATGCATCAAATTATGACGCAATGATTATTTGCCAAAATAGCGTTTCAGCAGGCCGTCAAAGCCTCGTCCATGGCGGGCTTCGTCCTTTGCCATTTCATGAACTGTGTCATGTATGGCATCCAGATTCATGGCCTTCGCCTTGCGGGCCAATGCCATTTTGCCATCGCATGCTCCGTGCTCAGCAGCGGCGCGCAGCTCCAGATTCTTCTTGGTGGAAGGAGTAACAACTTCGCCAAGCAGCTCTGCAAACTTTGCGGCATGCTCGGCTTCCTCAAAGGCATACCTTTTGAAGGCTTCTGCTATTTCAGGATAGCCTTCCCTGTCTGCCACGCGGCTCATGGCAAGATACATTCCCACTTCAGTGCATTCGCCTGAGAAATTAGATTTAAGGGCTTCGGTTATTTCCTTGTCATCGGTTTTTCCATCACCTATTTTATGTTCCGTAACATAGGTTTTCTCGCCTTCGCTCATTTCATTAAAAGCGGTTGCTCCGCAAACAGGGCATTTATCCGGCTTTCCAGACCCGTCGCTTACCCAGCCGCATACTGCGCATACATATTTCATTTGTGTTTCCTCCGTTTTATTTTTATTTATTATTGTTTGCAATATCGCAATCTGCGCACAAACCTTTAGCAGTAAATTCAAAAGAAGTTATCCTGCATTTTAAAGATTCGGCAGCCTTTGCGCTAAATTCTTTTGCCATTTCATAGGGAATGTCATAAATATTGCCGCATTTTTCGCATATAAAATGAGAATGAGGCATAGTATTCTGATCATAGAAAGCCTTACGGCCTATGCCATGCAGCTTATCAATAATGCCTGCTTCCGCCATTTCAGACAGATTTCGGTAAACAGTAGACATGCTTATGGTACTATCTTTTGTGCGGGCAAGCTCAAAAACTTTTTCCGCTGTAGGATGACAGCCATATAATTCTTTAAGGACTCCCCTTATTATGGCTTTCTGCCTTGTCTGTCTTCTGTTTTCCATTCTAATGCTTGTTATCTTAAATTTAGATTCTTATTTGATTTCAGCTCTGTTAAAGGATATCATTGATTGCATTATGTTCTCATTGCATTTGCAAGTTCAGTGTCCGTATCATTTATGGCAAAAACTTCATTACATGAAATTTTTAAGGCTTTAACCTCTAGACCTGCCCGCGCAGCTCATGCGGCAGAAGGTCTTTTCTAAAAAAAGCCCGATTGCGCGCATCGCAACTGCTGGCGGGCAACCTGATTTATTAAATTTAAAACGAATGTTTTTTACAGATTGCTTCGCCGCTACTGCTCCCTGTAATGACATATTGCTTTTTGCTAATAATGCTTATGTACAACATAGCATTTATCTTGCAATATTATTACAAATAATTCCTATTATTAACAAATTAACAAAAAGTAAAATTTTATGTCAAGCAGCAGAAATATTTTTTCTGGCGCTTTTCATGAAACCGCTTATTAAACAGTTAAAGATATTATATTAGCAGGCGAGAGCAGCAATTTAGAATTTGATTTTGCTTTTCAGCTTTTTTGACAATTCAAAATCAGGCTGCGCTGGCGGAACAAATTTAACAGATTCAGGTTCATTGTTATCAACGCTGCGCTCAGCTGACAAAGCATTGCTCTGGCCAAGCAGCTTCATAAGCGACGGTATTGCTTCTGAGACCTTTGTCACATCTTCACCGCGGCCCTCATTCTGCCCGGTTTTGGCATAGGCCTTGCAGCCTTCTGGCGTATTTACAAAATCAGCGCCGCCCCGGACAAGAATGCCCTCTATGGCATTTGTCTTTTCATTAAATACAGGAGAACCTGAATTGCCGCCGAATGTGTCAAGATCTGTTTGGTAAAAAGCTGAATATTTCGCGCTTCTGACCTTAGCGCCGTCAGCAACCTTAAGCGGAATGCCTGTAGGATAACCTATAACAAAAATGCCATCCCCTTCTTTAAGGCTTTTGCCCCAGTTGATAGCCAGCGGCTTGTGGCCTGACACTTTTCTGTCAAGGCGTATTATGGCATAGTCAGACAAAGCATTCTCCCCCTGATGACCTGTTTCAGTATCGCGGCCATGATAAAAGCTGGCTTCAATTTTTTTGCATGAATAAACATCGCTGCTTGGAATGTCATAAGTGCCTGGCTGCCCTGCGGCGGAAACCTTAAAGCCAAATACGAGCTTTGTGTTCTTGCAGGCATCTTCTGTCTTAACGCAATGGGCGGCAGTCATTACAAGGTCATCAGATATTAAAGCGCCGGAACAGAAAGCGCCTATATACTGATTTTCAAAACGCTCTCCGTCGCATAGATTATAATAACGCCCGAAAATGCTAACTTCCAGCTCGCTCATTACTCCCTTGTTAATGACATCGCCGCTTTTCCAAAAGGATACAACAGAATCAGAAAGCTGCTGGCGAACAGGAGTGGTTTCATAATAATCCTTGCGGTTATCATCGCCGTAAATAGCTTTAACGCCAGCGAAAGAAGACTCTGGAATCATAAACAAAATCGCAAAAAGAATCAAAATATTTCTCATATACGCATATCCTTAAAGTATGTTTTCAGTATTCAAAGTATAAATTATAATTTAAAGCTGGCGCAAGGACAAAAGGCCCATTAATGAAACAAATTCTATATTTGCCTTGCGCTTAAGGTATTTTAGATAATTATACTATGTCCATTTTTAAGATTGAAGATTATATAGTGAAAGCAGAAAAAGCCGTAATTATTGCGTTAATATATGTTATGGCATTAATGTCCTTTGCTCAGGTTCTGCTTAGGATAGCATTTAAATCCGGCATAGTATGGCTAGACCCGCTATTAAGGCATTGCGTGCTTTGGGCCGGCTTTACAGGAGCAGCCCTTGCCGCAAGACATTCTAAGCATTTCGCTCTGGACATTTTCAGCAAATTCGCGCCAGCAAAACTGCGGCGGCCCATTGAAATTTTCGTATCGCTTTGCTCGGCAACGGCAGCAGGCTTCCTGTTCCACGCCGCATGGAAGTTCATAGCCGATGAGGCATCTTCTGGCGCAGTGGCCTTTTATATCAATAATCTTGCCATAAAAGGCTGGTTTGCCGAAATCATTATTCCCATTGCTTTCGGACTTACAGCTTTTCACTGCGTATTGGGCATTTTCCGCCCTAATGAAAAGGCAACAGATTTTGAAAAAACTTCTTTTTCAATGAATAAAGAGACTGCGGACAATAAAAAGGTTACGGACTACGGACAAAAAAAGCCTGACTCTGAACAATTAGAAATGCATGGCGGAAAACAGGAGGCAAAATAAAATGACTGTTTTTCTGATAACATTAGCAATTATTGTCCTTGCGCTGGCAGGCGCTCCTGTTTTCGCCCTGATAGGCGGCGGCGCTATGCTGCTTTTCCATAGCTCCGGAATAGATTCATCCGCAGTAATAGTGGAAATGCTCCGTTTGGCATCTCTGCCGGCGCTAATAGCCATACCGCTTTTCACATTTGCCGGATATATTCTTGCGGAAAGCAAAGCTCCGCAGCGCATGCTGGAAGTGGCTGAATCCATGTTCGGCTTCATGCCCGGCGGCCTTGCAGCAGTTGCGCTTTTGGTAACTGCGCTATTCACGGCATTCACAGGCGCAAGCGGCGTAACAATAATTGCATTAGGCGGACTGCTCTATCCAATGCTTGAAAAACAGGGATATCCTGACAAATTCAGTTTGGGCCTTATCACCACATCTGGCAGCCTTGGGCTGCTTTTCCCGCCGTCTCTGCCTATAATACTTTATGCGCTCATAGCGAAGATAAACCTTGACGGGCTTTTCAAGGCAGCAATGTTGCCGGGCATAATTCTTCTGGCCCTGCTGGCCGCATATGCTTTTTTCACTGCGCGCAAAGCCGAAGTTAAAAGCGTTCCTTTCTCATGGGCAAGGCTTAAAACCTCGCTAAGAAATGCCGCATGGGAACTGCCGCTGCCATTCATAATAATAGGCGGAATTTACGATGGCTGGTTCACAGCAAGTGAAGCCGCTTCCGTTATGGCTTTCTATGTGCTTATAACAGAAGTTTTCATCTATAAGGATCTAAGCCTGAGCCGGGACATTCCGCGCGTGGCAGTAAAAAGCATGCTGCTGGTAGGAGCTATTTTCATGGTAATGGGGACGGCGCTAGGCTTCACAAACTATCTCATAGACGCTGAAATACCGACGCTCATTTTTGACTGGCTGCATTCATTCGTGTCAAGCAAGGCAATATTCCTTATGCTGCTGAACTTTTTCCTGCTGATAATAAACATGATAGAAATATTCTCGGCAATACTCATAGTAGTGCCTATAATAGTTCCAATTGCGGCACAGTATGGCATAGAGCCTGTACACCTTGGAGTGATATTCCTGGTAAATCTGGAAATAGGATATATGCTGCCGCCGCTCGGGCTTAACCTATTCCTAGCCAGCTCGCGATTCAACAAGCCTCTGCCACAGCTTTACAAGGCAACTCTGCCTTTTCTGCTGATAATAGCGGCGGTGCTTATGCTTATAACATATACTGACGCGCTAATATTGCATTAAAGCCTTGCCGGCTGCGCTGACGCTGAAAAACGGACAAAGCGCATAAAACAAGGCTGCATTCTACCCCAGCAATGACAAACTGGCGGCGGAATAGCAGACAAAATGAAAAAGCCCCTTGCGCAAGGGGCTTTTTCATTACCATATTTTCTCAAACAATTCCTAAAGAGAAATGGCGGAACAGCAACTTAAAGAGAGATTTCTGAATTTTCACCTACATTCAGCTTATTGCGGAAACCTCTCACTACTGCGCCAGGGCCTATTAAAGTGTTTTCCAGGTTCATATCCCTTATCGTAGCATGCTCATTGATTATAGAATCAGAAATAATGCTGCCGCTTATTTTAGCTCCAGCCCCGACAGAAACATTAGGCCCGATTATGGAATTGCCCACCTCTGCCGAATCATCTATGTAAACGGGAGGCACTATAAGACAGCCTTTTCTTTCCGCCGCAGTTCCCTTGCGTCCAAGGATAAAACGGTTTGTCATAAGCAGAGTCTCTGCCTTTCCGCAGTCATACCAGCCGTCAATCTGAAGCGGCTTTATCTTATGCCCGTTCTTTAGCATTAGGGCCATGGCATCGGTAAACTGTATCTCGCCCTTTGTTTTAGCGCCGGAATCCACAATGCTCTGCAAGGCGGCATAAACAGGCTCTGACTTATGAAAAGAGTAAATGCCGACAATAGCCAGATTTGTCTTGGGATTTTCCGGCTTTTCAACCATTGCGGAAATGTATCCGTCTTTTGTTTCCACAACGCCGAAACGGCGCGGATCTGATACCTCTTTTACAGCTATGCAGTCATCAGGCGAGCCTGTGAATTTTGAAAGATCCGCATCAATTATAGTGTCGCCAAGCATTATAAGCATAGGGCCTGACACATTGGTTCTGGTAAGCCATATCGCATGTCCAAGGCCCTTTTGCTCCGTCTGTTCAACATAACTTACGCGCAGTTCTGAATAACAGCTGTCCACATAATCGCGTATTTTATTGCCCAAATAGCCTGTTACCAGCACTATTTTGCGTATTCCTGCGGAAGAAAGCTTATCCAATATATGTCCTATTATGGGCTTATCGCCTACTGTAAGCATTACCTTGGGATATGTGTATGTATGAGGGCGCAGTCTTGTTCCAGTGCCTGCCACAGGAACAACAGCTGTATATGATATGTTTTCAGACATTTTAAAAAATCCTCTTTTTAACTCTTCTTTATTTTATTAAAATATATGTATATTTATTTTAGCAAATGAGAGGCTTTTTTAAACAAATATGACAGATATATCGGCAACGCAGACTCTGCTTTTAGGCTTTATAGTTCTTCTTACGCTGTTTCTTCCTTTCACATGGAAGAAAGTTGAGGAGAATCTTGAGGCATTCCTTTTCGCAATGGGATTATGCGCAGCCACAATTTCTCATGTATGGAGCGCACATCTGATAAAAGAGGCACTAACAGAGCCTTTGCCTATTACGGCTACGGTAGCAGGCGTAGGAATTCTTTTCTTCTTTACAAGAAAATGGATAAAGAAAGGGCTTGACTTCCTTCAAAACTCTTTAGGGCGTTCAGGAATGTTCTTTTCCATAGTTCTCATTTTAGGCATGGGCTCTAGCCTTACAACAGCAATAGTGGCTGCTCTTATATTGTCTGAGATAATGACACAGCTGAGTTTCGAAAGAAAATTTGAAGTGCGCCTCGCAATACTGGCCTGTTTTGCAATAGGCCTTGGAGCTGCACTCACACCGCTAGGAGAACCGCTTTC
>JAILAB010000063.1 GCA_024681855.1 Elusimicrobiales bacterium | reverse complement strand
GTAACGCAGATGACAGCCAACCGTGATATTACGGATTTATTGAATCGCGGCATGCTTATCAGGCATGGTGAAGGAAGAAATACGCACTATACCTTGCCGGATATAAATGATTAAATCAAACTAGGCTTAATGTGCAAAATAGTTGGTATTAATCTTATGCTGGTGTTATATAAGAATTACAGTTAAATAAAAACAGATAAGCTGGCGAAAAACCAGCTTATCTGTTGTGTTGGCTTTTGTCATTGCATGCCGCTAAGAAAAGCCTTGGGCTAATTTTTTCTTTTAGAAAATAAATTATATGTGCCTGCTCATTGCATGCAAAAAATTATTATGCCCCGGCTATTGCGTTTTTAAGTTCTTCAAGAAGATCTTCGGGATTGAAGGGTTTTGACAGAAATTTCGCAACATTGAATAGCCCCTGAAAAAGGCCTTTTGATGAGTCCATTGATGAGGATACGATAATCGGAATCTTTTTCATCTCATCATCGTCATTCATCTTTTTCGCGATTGTCACTCCGTCCATTCCAGGCAGCATTACATCTAGAATCACTGCTCTCGGCTTTTCTTCGCGCACTTTATCTAAGGCATTGCGCCCGTTAGGACATATAACAACCTGATATCCCGCCTGCTCAAGCGTGAATTGCAATAAGCTGCAATTGTCAGCATCATCATCAACTACTAAAACCTTGTCTGCCATATCTGCTCCAATATTATATTTTAATTATAGCAATTTTATATTTTATCAGATTACCGTTATGCTTCATTTTAGAAAATTTATTCATAAAGCCTAATGTTTTGTGTTCTTTTTTCAAATTCCTCTGAAGCCTTGCGGTAAATATTTATTATGTCTGCCGGGCTTTTTCCAGCTTCAAGCATATTGAAAAGGTCGGAAGAGCCTGTCATGTCCCTTATTTCATTTTCCCTGAATTTGAAATCATTAGGATGATTCTTCTTTAAGTAGTAGGAAATCCATACAAGAAGATCTAGCGCCCGCACGGCTTTCTGGTCTTTTACATTTATGCGGACTCCTCCGCATTCCTTGCCTTCATGAACGCTTCTGTCAGGCTTTTGCGCAAGCGGGGAAAAACTTAGTCCTGGCAGCTTTATTTCATTCAGCTGCGCTGCCAGTTTTTTCCCGTCAAGCCATGGCGCGCCAAACCATAAGAAAGGAATTTCTGTGCCTCTGCCCACGGAAAGATTTGAGGCTTCAAAGCATCCTATGCCGGGATAAAGAGTTTCGGCATCTGTTTCCCTTATGTTCGGAGACGGATTTGTCCATTTTATTCCTGTTTCCTTAAAGAACATATTCCTGTTCCAGCCTTCCGCCTTTATTATTTTCAGGTTTAGCGATGCTAGCGGCGTGCCCTGCTGTGCGCTATTTTTATGAAATAAGGCCATCTCCCCTGCGGTAAGGCCATGCCTTGCCGGAACTTTGAAGTATGCCGTGAATTTGCTTATGCCGTCTTCCAGAATCGGCCCTTCCGTTATGCCGCCTATCGGGTTCGGCCTGTCCAGCACTGCGAATGTCAGGCCTGCTTTGGCGGCTTCTTCCATTGCATAGCCCATTGTCGTGAGATAAGTGTAGAATCTTGCGCCTATGTCCTGTATGTCAAAAACGAGAACATCTATTCCTTGCAGCATTTCCTGGGAAGGCCGGAGCCGGTTTTTGCCGTAAAGGCTTATTATTTGCAGGCCTGTGGCGGCATCCGTGCTATTTTCAATGCGCATGCCTTCATTTTCTGTGCCTTTGAAACCGTGTTCCGGCGAGAAAATCTTTTTCAGTTTTATATTGCCGGCTTTGCTCATGGCTTCCGCTGCGTTTTCGCCTTTCCTGTTTACCGAGGAATGATTGGTTATAAGCCCTATTCTTTTTCCTGCGAGTTGCCTGAAGCCGTCTCTTTCAAGCACATCAAGGCCTGTCATTACGGCAGCGTGTTTTGAGCTGTCTGCGGCGGATAAAGCCTCATTGTTTCCTGCGTGGCTGATTGTATTCTGAGCGCATCCGGAAAATACGGACATAATTAATATTACAGCTGCATTTGCTATTCCTTTTTTTATGTTTGGACTGATTCTCATTTTAATGCTGTGTTGCCCTTATGCCTTTGCTGCCATTTTATAGTTTCGCTGGCATGCCTCATCCGTTATTTCTTAAGCAGAAGCATGTACAGCTTGCCTTTGTTCATCACTTTGAAGGCGAATGTTCGGGATTTCTTGCCATTCCCTGCAAAGAAGTCTATGCGGTTTGAGCCTTTTATCGCGCCGCCGGTATCCTGCACGAATACAAAACGGGCATCATCTTTCATGCCCTTATAATTGCCGTCATTATCCACGTCTGGCATGGGGGCGGTTAGGAAGCAGGCTGCTCCGAGCGGATAAAGCGAAATGTCCGCAGCTACGGAACGCCATCCCGTTAGCGGATATCCGTATGTGCCGAAAGGGCCTTCGTCCGGGTCTGATATGCCGTACAGTTTAAAAAATGTGTACCTGGGATTTGCAGCCATTACTTGGCGGGTTTTCTCCGGGTGTTTCTTAAGGTATTCCTTGCCTTTTTCATGAGAAATTCCTTCTTTGGGAATAAGCCCCTGTTCTATCATGGCTGAAAGCCAGCCTTTGAATTTCAGACCGTTTGTGGCGGCAAAAAGAGCCTTTATCTCGCGTCCGTCGGGCAGTGCAAGGCGGCCTGAACCCTGTATGTGCAGGTCCATCAGATCCGGCAGATTCTTGAACCATGCGATCTCCAGCCCCCGGCCTTTGAATTTTCCCTGGAAATCTATCTCATCCCTTGTATAATAAGGAATAAGTTTTCTGCCTTCAATGCGCCCGTTTATCGTTTCTCCCTTAAATTTGGGATTGAAATTTTCAAGTTGCACGGTTATAAGGTCATCCGGCTTTGCATACATCGGGTATTTGTATTCGCCTTCCTTTGAAAGGCTTGCCTCTGTTGTGGGCTCATAATATGAAGTGAAAGTGACAATGCCGTCGCTGTTTGTTCCGCTCATCTGATATACTTCAAATTTTTCTTTTATGAGCGCGGCGATTTTCTCTGTATCTTCATTTTCCTCTATTATCTGTTTCAGCGCAGCATTTGTTTCCGCCAGGTCTGCGGCTGTTATCTTTTTCCCTGCGAAATCATATTCTGTGTTTTTTTTCGTGTTTTTCAGATATGTCTCATTAAGCTTGAGGGCTTTCAAAAGGGATTTTCTTTCGTCTTTGTCTATGAAAGACGGATAATCTTTAGCTTCCGTAAAAAGAAGAGGCGCTGCTTTGCCCTGTTTCAAGACTTCTGCTGCCTGTTTTGTTTCAGTTTTTTCGGAAGTCGCGGAAGCAGTCTCTTTCTGGATTATTTTTCCGGAAGCGCAGCCGGCTGCAAATACTAGTGCGAAGATTATATATATTTTCCAATTTTTCATATTAACTATAATACAAAATAATATCTTTAAAAATAGAGCTTTCTTTTTATTTGCGTCGCCGATGAGGCATCACATTCCATTTTTTATAATATGCCAGTCTATTCGGATTAATGGGATAGGCTTCTTTCTCCTCGCCATTTTTTTAGTTTTCCTTAGGCTATATAAGAAGATTATTGATTTTAGTATTTTCCCGTCATGCTGAATTTATTTCATCATATCTGCGGTTTTTAAAGAGATCCTGAAACAAGTTCAGTACGACGAAGCAATATTTGCGCCATTTATAATCGCATTGTATCAATGCTTTCCTTTAACAGAGCCGTTTATTTATCATTTGCAAAATATTAATCTGACAGCTGTTTAGTTTGTTATAATTTAGCTAACAAGGAGTAATCAGCTATTTGAAAAACTGCTAAATAAGAAACTTTGCCTGCAGTTATTTTCATTTTGCTGGTAATAGCTATAAAGTTATGGATATAAAAAAATTTTCTTTTTCATTAGGAATTCTGTTTGCGTCAATGCTTTTTGCCAAGGCAGACCTTTACGCTATGGATATAACCGTATATCATACTTCTGATGTTCACGGCAGCTATGGCTCTCATAAGGCCGGCAAGGCTTTCGGCGAAAATGCCGGGAAAAAGATAGGCGGATATCCCGTGTTAATTTCGCTGCTCAAACAGGAAAAAAATCCTTATCTTCTGCTTGACTCAGGCGATCTTTTCCAGGGCACTCCTGAAGGAGCTGTTTTAAAAGGGCAGGCCAGCGCGGATTTCATGAACCTGGCCGGATATGATGCCGTGGCAGCCGGTAATCATGATTTTGACTATGGAGGGGTTGGTTTCAAGCAGCTGTGCAAGAAAATGAAAGCCGCCATGCTTTCGGCTAATATGCAGAAAAAGGAAGGCCGGGGAAAGAAAGGCGGAAATTTTCCTGATTATGTTAAGCCCTATACTATAATTAAAAAGGCAGGAAAGCGCATAGCTGTCATAGGGCTTTCGCATAAAAATTCCACTGAGATAGGCGGAAGAGACCTTGGCGATGACATAGCTGGTTTTGAAGACGAAGCCTTTACCGTAGTGAACATCGTTCGCGAGGTTCGTGAAAAGGAAAAACCGGATGCTGTCATACTGCTGAATCACAGCGGCACTTTCGGGAGTGCTTTCCAAGGGATGATAATAGATGCTTCAAAAGAAAAACTGAATGATTTTGGCGGATACGCAGGCGTTGAAATGGCCAGCCTGGCAAAGGAAATGTCAGAAGGCGCAGGCGGCATAGACCTGGTGCTGAGCGGACATGAGCATACAGGCCTGCTCCACGGTTATTATGACAAGGGAAGCGGCACCTGGTTTTCAGAAAGCGGAACAAAGCTGGAATATGTGAGCCGCGCTGAGCTTCATTTTGATGACAGCACGGGAAAGCTAAGCGGGATAAAAGTAGAATTAATCCCTCTCTGGGCTGACAAATATGGCGAAAATGCAAAAGCCCTTAAGCTTGTAAAAAAATATGAGAAGCTTGTGCAAAAGCAGATGGGGAAAACAATAGGATATATAGCAAATGGATTGCCTGCAGGAATAAACACGCTGGAAAATCCTCTTGCCATTTGGACTTGCCATATAACGCAGGCAGAAGCCGCAGGGGAAATATCCATTCAGAATTCCAGCAGTTTCTCGGTAGGGCTTCCGGCTGGCAAAGTTACCATGCAAGACCTGTATAAAAGCATGCGTTTTGACAATACTCTTTATAAAATACAGATGCCAGGCAGAGGCATAATGGAGCTTGTGAAAGCTAATTTCACAAAGAATGACAGCGCGCAGGCTTATTTCTCAGGCATGGAAGTAAGTTATCTGGCAGGAAAAAACGGCCCTGAGAATATAAAAATAAAAGTTGCCGGAAAGCCTCTTGACATGAAACAGATATATACCGTCATATCCAATGATTATTTCGTAAATGTGAACAAGCTTGGCGCAGCTTTCAAGAAATATGCGGTTAAAATAGAGAATACTGGCTATGGCGTGAGGGAGACTATGCAGAAAAAACTTGAGGCTACAAGCGCTTCCTCTCCGCTCATAGGAAACTGGCCTTCATGCTATCATGAGCTGGCAATTAAGGGTGTAAAAAAATAATGAAGACTTATTTTTAGCATTTCTTTCGCAAAAAAATAAGGATAAAAAATTTAAATTTAATCATCTTGCAAAAAAGCATACTGAAAAGGAGTTGGGAATGAGCGAAAAGAAAAAGTATCTTGTTGTTATTGACATGCAAAATGACTTTTGCACAGGCGCGCTTAAGAACGCGGATGCCGTAGCGGCAATACCGTTCATAAAGGAAAAAATAGCGGAATTTAGGAAAAGCGGCGCAAGCATAGTCTATACGCGCGACACTCATGGCCTGGATTATATGTCTTCGCTGGAAGGGAAGCATTTGCCAGTTCCGCATTGTATAGAAGGAACTGAGGGCTGGCAGATTACCGAAGAGCTCAGGCCTCAGGCGGAAGACAAAATCATAAACAAGAAGACTTTCGGCTATCCTGGCTGGGCAAATGAGCTTGAAGACGGAGCGGAGATTTACATGGCCGGGACATGCACGGATATATGCGTGGTGTCAAATGCACTTGCCATAAAAGCCGCTTTGCCAAATGCTGAAGTATATGTATTTAAGGAAGGCTGCGCTGGACTTACTAAGGAAAAGCATGAGGCTGCCCTTAAAGTGATGGCTTCATGCCAGTGCCAAATAATATGATCGGCTTTTTTGCTGCCGGCCTTGATAAGGCGGCCAAAACTATTAGATTTCAGACTATTAGTTTTTATTGTCTAAGGCTGCGTCTTTATCAACGGGCATGCGGTTGGCAGTTTTCAGTTTAAAGCCTTTGCCTGGCAACATCTGTATTAACATTTTTTATTAGAAGGTAAGACAAATGAAATTAAAGCCAATTATCACATCTCTTCTTGAAAATGACTTGTATAAGTATTCCATGGGACAGTGTTTTTTTCACCGCCATAACGGCAAGCAGGCTGAATGGGCCTTTAGATGCCGCAGCGATGTTCATTTCTCCCCAGAAGAAGTTCAGGAAATAAGAGAGCAGGCCGAATGGTATGCTTCGCTTCGTTATACAGAAGAGGAGCTTGAATACCTTCATTCCGCATATCCTTGGTTACGCAAGGATTATACGGATTTTTTAAGATTCTGGCATCCTCGCATGGAAGAAATAATCATCAGTGAGGATGCTCC
Organism: Elusimicrobiales bacterium; assembly: GCA_024681855.1. GTDB lineage: Bacteria > Elusimicrobiota > Elusimicrobia > Elusimicrobiales > UBA9959 > CACZRG01. Next base: position 2,039 of record JAILAB010000063.1, on the reverse strand, counting down.
TTGCGGCTTGTCCGTGAGATTCAAAGGCTCATGCCTGAATGTTTCGCCTTATGAAACGCCTGTAATGGCCATGATAACTGAAACTCATTACCGCATGAGCGGCAGATATGATGCGATGCTGGCGGAATACAAGGCCAAGGCTGAGGACAATATAAGCAAGCTGAAACAGGGCATATACGCGCCTGGCATTTTTTCGGAATTTGGTTTCCGCCGCCGCCTTTCCTATGAGGCGCAGGATTATTTCATAAGACGCATAAAGGAAGAGAACATTCCGGGCTTCATAGGTACATCTGATGTGTTCTTTGCAAAGAAATATGGAATTAAGGCGGCTGGCACTATGGCTCATGAGTTCGTTATGCTGGCAGGGCAAAGCTATCCGGAAAGGAATCCGGCATATTCTAACAGATTCATGCTTGAATCCTGGACAAGCGAATACGGAATACTTAATGGCATTGCCCTTACTGACACCATAGGCACTGAGCCTTTCCTTAAGGATTTTACGCAGTATTATGCCTCGCTTTTCAGCGGAGTGCGCCATGATTCCGCCGATCCTTACGAGTGGGGGGAGAAGATGATAGCGCATTATAAGGCTTTAGGCATTGATCCCATGACAAAAACTCTGCTGTTTAGCGATTCCCTGGATTTGGAAAGGGCAACCGCAATCAGCAGGCATTTCAAGGGCCGCGCTAAGGTTGCCTTTGGCATAGGCACGGCATTGGTAGGCCCTGCCAGCGGGGCATTGAACATAGTGATAAAGCCGGTGGCATTTGACGGCCTGCCTGTGGCAAAGCTTTCCGATGCTCCAGGTAAAAACATGTGTGAAGATCCTGAATATGTGGAATATCTCAAGCGTTCAATAAAATGGAGGCTAGAGCATTAATTTTTATCTTCTGGGCTATTCTGTAAATTGCGCATTTGCTCTAAAATGGCAGTCTTTTATTTTAAGACTGCCATTTAATTTTTGAGTGGCTAAATTAAATAATGCTCTTTATAAGAAAGTTATTGATTTTACAGTTTTTACGTCATGCTGAATTTATTTCAGCATCTCTGCGCCTTAAATAATTTTTGAAATAAATTCATGACGACGAAGTAATATCTGCATTCTTTATAATTGCATTGTATCAATACTTTTTTTTAAAAGGACCTTAAATAAAGTTATTGATGATAAATGTTATTTATGAAAGAAATATTGATTTAGATTGTTTGTAAAAAGTTTAACGATACGAAGTAATTTATAAAAACATTCTTATTGCGATTTTAAATTTCCTGTCCTGATATAATTAAGTTTTAGTTAGATTCAAAAAGAAGGAAATTTATGACTAAAAAGCATATTGCGGAGTCAGATTGGTCTTACCCAAATGAAAAATAGTGAGATTGCCTAATAAAAAAAAAACAGAGTATGGATTCAAGGATAATTTTCCTGATGACTATTATGCATGCTTATATATCCCTGGGCTAAATCCATGGATCATAAAATAGTGAAATCAGAAGGTAGCGAAATTTTATCAATGGAACTTAATTATTTGATAGAATACGGAATAAAGGAATTTCCGAAAAAGACCGTGAATATTTTGATTTTGTTGTGGCGACATTAAGAGGAGACTTATGGAAGTAGAAAATGAAAATGCGGAAAATGAAGATGAAGAACTAGGTTATATTAAAGCACATAAGGGAGATACTTGGATTGAAGTCAAGCAGATTAAACCTGGGGATTCTTCTGAAGCAACAATAGTAAATAGTAATGATGAGACACAGGCCATTTACTATAAGGGTATTTTTGACGAAACTTTTGTTCCACCTTGGGGAAACGGATATGCACAATTAAAAGAAATGCTTGAAGAAGATGGATTTGAAATAGATAGTTTTAGTGCTTTACTTTACCCGACAGAAGATGAAGATGGAAATCTAATAGTCTACTAACCCAACCCCATCCATAATCCCCCTATCAGTCCCCCTCAGGCCTGCCCAGCGGTGCCCAAACAGAGGAGGCTTTTTTTTATTCTGATATTGCATTTTTAGGAAATATCAATTATAATTTA
>JAILAB010000058.1 GCA_024681855.1 Elusimicrobiales bacterium | reverse complement strand
TAAATTATGTTTGAACAGAAGAGAATTGATAACGAAATCTGGAAAGATGCCGGAGTTTCTAGGAGGAACGGCATGAGCTTTCTGCCCTGTACGAAGACAAAATACAGTATATGGGCAATCCGGGCCTCAACGGAGGTAAATATTATACGCCACATCCGCTCATACGCACGATTATCAGGGCCATTAAGCCCGTAATTGGCAACAGCATTTATGACGGGGCAGCCGGTTCTGCGGGATTCCTTGTGAAGGCATTTGATTACTTAAAGGAAAGCAGGGGCGACAAACTGTCCGTAAAGGATATACAGACACCGCAGACAAAAAAACTTTTCGGCAAGGAGAAAAAGTCCCTTCCTTATGAGAGATTTTTCGTCGATAAACATAAAAAAACCCGCTCTTTTTCAGAACGGGTTTTTGCTTAAAAGTGCGCCCGGTGAGACTCGAACTCACGGCCACCCGCTTAAAAGGCGGATGCTCTACCACTGAGCTACGGGCGCATTTAAACTTCTGACTACAAGAGATATTTTAGCACAAACTAAAAAACAAATGCAAGACTTTGCGCCCCAGAAGAATAAGAAATAAGGACGGGAACAAAGATAAAGCATATAAATGTTTATTAAGTTTTCGCTCTTTGTATAAGAAGAGAATTGATTTTAGAGTTCTCTCGTCATGTTGAATTTATTTCAGCATTTTTAGTGTTTAATGAGATTCTGAAACAAGTTCAGCACTGCGAAGTAATATTTGCGCTTATATCACATAGCATTAAGTTTTATGCAAGATTATCTCTTTTAACACATATTAGCCTTTACTGATTATATATAGCAGTAATTACAATTATCTTAACTTTCAAAAAAGAATAAAAGATTTGGAGCACACAATCCGAATCTATAACCCTAATAACAGAGCCAAATAGTTATTAAGTTTTATGAGAAATTATAAAAGATAAATTTTAGACATATATAAAATGTGCTTGATTATTCCTTGAGACTTATCAAATTTCATTCAAATCAATCAAAAATACTGTTTTTCCTATTGACTAATCCATTAAAGGACTGTTATACTTATTTATGCAAGGAATTATCCATAGGAGGATAAAAAATGAATAACAGACAAGGTTTTACCTTAATCGAACTGCTGGTCGTGGTTCTCATCATGGGTATTTTGGCTTCAGTCGCAATGCCTCAGTATTTCAAATCAGTTGAGAAATCACGCGCAGCTGAAGCTACAAGCGTGCTTTCAAGCATAGCTTCTGCTCAAGAACGCGCTTACATGCAGAAGGGCAATTATGTGACTGCTCTCTCCGATCTTGACGTTGGCGTAAGCAACCTCAGCTACTTCACAATGCAAGGCACCCCTGGCACAGTAACAACATTGAAGCGCAAAACTGCGGCTGGCGGCGGCCTTGGTTCATACACAATCACATTGTCACTGCCTGCAATCCCCGGCACTGGCACAAGAACCTGGTCTTGCTCACCTACTGATAAAGGCTGCGGATCAATGCTTCCTCAGTAATTACAAAAGAAGCATAACAATAAAACGCCCTCTACGCAGGGCGTTTTTTATTCCCTTTTATTTATTTGCTAATATATTATTAATATCATATATTATGGAAAAAGGTTTTTTCATTGTGTTTGAAGGCCCAGACCGGTCGGGCAAATCAACGCAAGCAGCATTGCTAAAAGCATGGCTGGAAGAAAACGGCTTTGATGTTATTTTAACGCGTGAGCCAGGCGGAACAGCTCTATCAGAACAAGTAAGAAAAATCCTTTTAGATCCAAATGGAAAAGTTTCACCTTTGGCAGAACTTTTTCTCTTTTCAGCTTCGCGAAGCCAGCATACAGCTGAAATAATCAAGCCAGCTATTGCGGCAGGCAAAATAGTAATATCAGACAGATTCACATTGTCAACAGAAGCCTACCAGGGCTATGGAAGAGGCTTACCGCTAGACGAAATACAGACTATAAACAATATCGCATCTGAAAGCATTCAGCCAGACTTAACAATTCTGTTTGATATTCCGGAACAAGAATTTGAGAAAAGAATGCGTGCTGAAGAAACTAAAAATGGCACAGACAGATTTGAAAGCGAACATTTGGATTTCCGGAGTAAAATACACAAGGCCTATAAAGATTTTGCCCAAAGAAAAGGCATAAAAAAAATAGATGCTTCAAAAAGCATAGATGACATACGGAAAGAAGTGCTGCGGTTAGTAAAAGAAATAATCATAAAATGAACTTCTCTGAAATTTTATCACAAAAAAGCGCAACGCATCACCTGCAATCTATGCTTAAAACAGGCAGGATTCCCCCGGCATTGATATTTCTCGGCCCGGCAGGATGCGGCAAATATCCTGCGGCCATTGCTTTTTCAGCTGCGCTTAATTGCACAAAAATTCCGTATATAGAGAAAGCAAAGAAAAAAACTTTGCCAAAAATATCCGACGATCTCTTTAGCTCCATAGAAGAACCAGAGCAGCATGAACTCCCGGAAGAAGAAAACATACCTGAAAAACTTAACATTCCGCCATGGGAATCATGCGGCAAGTGTCTTTCATGCATTCAGATAAAAAATAACGCGCATCCAGACATAATAATAACAGGCCTGGAAGATCAGCTGGAAAAAACTGGCAAAGAATCAGCTAATCTTAAAATTGACACAATGAGAGAAATGATAAAGAAAGCATATCAGAAGCCCTTTATCTCCCCCCATAAGGTTTTTATAGTAAGAGATGCTGAAAAACTTTTGCCGGAGGCTCAAAACTCATTATTAAAAACTTTGGAAGATCCGCCGGAAGGAACAATAATCTGCCTGCTTGCTTCAGATAAAAACTCTCTGCTGCCAACAATTCTATCCCGAGCAGCAATAGTAAAATTTTCCCCCTTGTCAGAAGAAGCGATGAAAATACTTTTAAAAAAAGAAGGTTTTCCCAGCGATGACTTGGAATTTTTCTCAAAAAACAGCCTCGGTTCACTAGACAAAGCCAGAAAAATAAAAATCTTTAGGGATAGGAGCAGAATGCTTAATAATGACAGGAGCAGGATTTTTCAATTTGCATCAATGCTGCCAAAAGATTCCCATAAAGCCAGGGAAGAGACAAATGCTTTTTTGGAACTAATGGCATACAGGCAAAGAGAGATATGGAAAAATACCCCTGGGAAGCAGCATTCCTATGCAAAACTAATTAAGGAAGTAATGGAACTCCGTTCATTAACCAGGCGCAATGTTTCCTCCTCTAGAATACTGGAAGCAGCCCTGCTTTCAAGCGAAGAAGCAGGAATAACAATTGACCAATTACTTGGAGAATAATCACAGACATGAAAAAGAAATACTATATCACAACGCCTTTATACTATGTGAACAGCGATCCCCATATAGGGCATGCTTACACGACAATGGCAGCAGACATTCTAGCCCGTCACCTGCGAATGAAAAACAGGGAAGCCTTTCTTCAGACAGGAACAGATGAGCATGGCTCTAATATAGAGAAAACAGCTATAGAAAAAAACATTCCTCCAAAGCAGTGGTGCGATGAAATTTCATCACACTTCCGCGTTCTTTGGGAAACTCTCGGTATAAAATATGATTATTTCATAAGAACAACAGACAGCCTGCATGAGCAAGCAGTGCAGGCTGTTTTTGAAAAACTCATAAAAAGCGGGGATATATATAAAGGTGAATATGAAGGTCTTTACTGCAAATCCTGCGAAGCTTTCTATACTGAGAACGAACTGCAAGACGGGAAATGCCCCATTCATCACAAGCCTGTGGATGCGCTTAAAGAAGAATCTTATTTCTTCAGATTGTCAAAATACCAAGACCAGCTGCTGAAATATTATGAAGAGCACCCTGACTTCCTCGCGCCGTCATATAGAGCCAAAGAGCTTGTAAACTTTGTAAAATCAGGGCTAACAGATCTCTCCGTTTCAAGAACAAAAGTTAATTGGGGCATCCCAGTAAAATCAGACCCCAGGCATACAATTTATGTATGGTTTGACGCGCTGCTGAATTACATAACCGGACGAGGATATAATCCTGAACATATTTCAGCAGATTTCAATGAATATTGGCCAGCTGACGTTCATCTTGTTGGCAAGGAAATATTCCGCTTTCACGGAGTGATATGGCCAGCCATGCTAATGGCTTTAGGACTGGACTTGCCAAAACAGGTATATGCGCATGGCTGGTGGACTGTAAACGGAGACAAGATGTCTAAATCCACAGGCAATTTCATAAAAGCGGAAGATGTAGTGGCAGAATATGGCCTGGACGCTATAAGATATTTCACATTCAGGGAAGTAACATTCGGACAAGACGGCGATTTCTCTATGGAAGCATTTAAGCGCCGCTACAATTCTGACCTGGCAAATGATCTTGGCAATCTTTTTTCAAGAATAATAAACATGGCTAATAAAAATCTTAATGAAAGGCTGCCAGAAGATCCTTCGTCCAAAATATATGCTGAATTAGCGGCCCTTACTGGAAAAATAGACAATAGCATAGAAACCTTACAATTTTCAGATGCTCTTGAAACAATATGGACTGCCATTAGCGGCCTAAACAAGATAGTTGCAGACAGGAAGCCATGGGAAATGGCAAAAAAGGATCCTGAAGCCCTTCCTGGCTTTTTAAATGAACTAATATGGTGCCTTAGGCTTATTGCAAGCTGGATAGAGCCGTTTATGCCATCTACGGCAGAAGCCATGAAAATTCATCTTGGAGCAAAAAAAGCCATAGCTGACGGAGAAAAGGTAAAGCCTCTTTTCCCGCGCAAGGCCTAAAGAAGAATAAGCATTGTAAAAAAACAGCCTCGGAAATAAATATTATTTCCGAGGCTGTTTTATATTAAGCCGCAAAAAAATTAAGCTGTCTTGCTTTTAAATAAAGATTTAATCAGATTGAGCAAGCATCTTAATATGCCGTAAAGCACATAACAAGAAAAAACAACAAAAAGGGTTTCTCTCGGATATCCGATAAAAAGAACAAGAACAGCAGTCAAAAGTATAAGCGCGGATTTAGAAGCCATACTTATGCCGCCCTTATAAGCCGGGAAAGGAATTGAAGACACCATTAGCAGGGAAAGAACTGGCACTATAAAAGAGGAGGAAGCGAATACGCCTGCCATAATGCTAGCCCAAACGCCTTCCCTAAGCGACTCCACAAGGCTATAGTTTAAAACAATGGCAATTATTACGCCAGCCGCTCCCGGAATTGGCAGACCTTGAAAAGAGGCATGAGAATTTTCTTCTTCGCCAAAATGAGCTTTAAGGTTGAATCTGGCAAGCCTCAAAAGGCCGCAAAGGACATAAAAGAAAGCTATGGCATAGCCTATATAACCGATATCCTTTAAGGTCATGCGGAACATTATATATGCAGGAGCAATGCCAAAAGACATCCAGTCGGCAAATGAGTCAAGCTCAACGCCCAATGGGCTTTCGCCATGGAGGAATCTGGCAACACGGCCATCTAACATATCCATGAAATAAGAACACACTATGAGCCATGCAGCGCGGACATAATCCCCCTCCGATGCTGAAAGTATCGCAAAAAAGCCAAAGCCCATATTTGCAAGCGTGAACATAGACGGAACAGCCACGGCTCCAGTATGCTTTATTTTTTCTATGTCTATTTTTCCGATTTTATCAGCAATATTCTTTTTTTCCTGCATAGTCATTACCTAAACATTACCATGTAGCTAAGACAGTCTCCGCGCCGGCCACCTTATCTCCAGGCTTAACAAGAATTTTTGCGTTTTCAGGAAGATAAACAGCGACCTGTGAACCGAAGTAAATCATTCCTACTCTTTCTCCAGACTTAACATTCTGTCCTTCAGCAACATAGCAGGCTATTCTTCTGGCAATTGCGCCAGTTATCTGTTCAATTTCAACCTTTCGGCCATCCTGGCCTGTTATAGCTATTAAATTTTTTTCATTTTCACGAGCTTCAGGCTTATATGCTACGGCAAACTTGCCTTTCGTGTATTTTGTCTCCGTAATGGTGCCGGCAATGGGAGCGCGCTGAACATGCACATTAAAAATGGAGAGAAAAATTCTGATTACCGTTATTCCGGGCTTGCCTTCATTCTGAACAGACATTACAGTGCCATCCGCAGGACATGCAATTTCCTGATCAGCAAATACTCTAGGCCTTTCCGGGTCGCGGAAAAAATAAAGTGAAAACGCAGAGAATAAAATGCCTAATACAATCAGAGGCATGCCGAGCCAAAAACACCATTTTAAAAGAATAAGCCCTGCTACAACAGCAGCAAGGCCAAAAGCGATGACTTTAAATCCAATAGGGGCAACAGGCATATATCCTCCAGGATACATTAAAAATTTGTGTGGGCATGATGGGAATCGAACCCATACTCCCTTGCGGGAAACGGATTTTAAGTCCGTCGCGTCTACCAGTTCCGCCACAAGCCCGGCAGAAAACTGCTTTTCAAACAGCTTTGTCCATAAGCTGGACAAATATTATTGTAGCAATTTATATTAATCAATTAACAGAAAAATTTATCTCACAAGAATGTCCGTCATATAAACTACAGGCTTAAGAGTAGGTTTTTCTGCATTTTTTTTATTTTTTGAGCTGATCTTTTCCATCTGCAAAGATTTCATAGCTTCCTGAAAGACAGAATCAGACTCTGCATTTTTCAATGTAATGTAAAGAGTTTTAGAGCCTGCGCATATAAAAGCAAAATAATGCTTGCTGCGATCGTCATCAATACTGAAGTAATACCCTGAAACGCCATTTTTTATGGCATAGGCTTTGACTTTTGACGGACGATCCCTCTGTTTAAATTTTTTATGTTCAGCATTGACTTCTTTCAATATCAGTTTAGAATCGCACGATTCTTTTTTTTCATTAACTACGAATGAAGCTGAATTTTTTTTCATAGAGAAAGCCGCTCCGCGGCCATCGCGGGAATCTGTCTCCCACCCGGAAAGCATCTTATAATTAAGCTCCCTAGGCTCAGAGTCCTCTTCAGCAGCCTGCTCCTGCTTTTTTTTCGCTTCCTCAGCGGCAAGAGCTTCCTGATACTCCCTATCCCATGCCTCATAATCAGGCTCTCCCGGCTCAGAAGAAGATTCTGTCTTTTTCTCCGTTCCAGAATTCTCCTTTTTATCTTTACTTGGCAAAAGGGAATCCTCTTTATTTTTCTTCTTAGGAGGAGGCGGCAATGGAAGCTGGTCTATTTCATCTGATGTTTTCTTTCTAAACTTTTTTATTTTCGCAGTCTGTGCAGCAGGTTTATTTTTATTTGATAAAACCGATTTTTCAGACGCGGCATCATCATTCAGAGCAGTATTATTGCGTTTATTTTTTTTGTTCAATCTTTTTTTTGCTGATTTAGAAGCATTTGCTGACATAGCCTTTGTCTTTTTCTTATTGCTAACTGATTTTTTTGCGGCAGGCGCAGTATATGCAGTCTCATCCTCATCTTGCCACATAAAATCATCATCGGCAGCAAACGCTGCATAAGGAATGGCAGCAAGCAATGCCATTGAAAAAAATATAAATAACAGTTTTTTTATATTCATACGATATTTTAGTAATATTTTAGCGGGATTTTTTATCAATCTCGCATTGAACAAGTTTAAAAAAAGCCTCACATCTCAATGTGAGGACATTGTCTTCTTTTGCTCTGGCAAGCAGTCCATTGTCAGAGGAAACGATTACAGTTCTGGAATGCGCGCCAGTAAGAAAAGCCCCAGTCTCGACTATATAGTCATCAGCAGGCTCTGAATCCGTATAATAAACGATTATTCCCTGTCCCGCAGGTTTTTCCCTGCGGCAGGGGCCATCAAATATAACTCTGAATTCATCATTGGAAAGAAGCTCTGTGCTGCGAGCCAAACTTAGCCAGTCAGTAAACTCTTCTTCGGCGATATGAAAAGGCTTGTCGCCAAAACGCATTACAAAATTTGACCCGTCAATAAGATAAACAGTTGATTTTGAAGAAAGCCTTTTTCCCATACTTCGTGTTAATTATAAAAATATTTCAGTTAGATTCTGCCTCTGTTTTATTAGAGGATTCCTTATCAGAAGAATCCTGTTTGCCATGCAGATCCGCAAGCATAGGCTTCATTGCCTTAAAAGCCTCATGCGCCCAGTTTTCGGCAATGGGACGGCCCTTTTCATTCCAATAATGAACACCGTCTCCTCCTTCAGCAGGATATTCGGTAACTAAAGTGCTGTCAAAAAAAGCACAGTATGGCAACACAGCCTCTCTGGTAAGCCTTAATATGCGGGGGATGTTCTCCTTGCCTTTGCGGGCATCGGGCTTGCTTATCCAAAAACATTTTGCCCCAGCGTCAGAGATTTTTTTAACAAGTTTTTTCATATCTGCCACTGCAGCTTCGTCTGAAGTCCAGCCTGCATAGTTTGCGCCAAGCTCAACAATAACCATCTGAGGTTTTATTTCTTTCATTAGATTATCAAAAATGGGCGTTGCTGTTTTTGTGCCATGAAGAGTTGAGCCTTTAATATCCCTAAAAAAATAACCGCATGATGTAGCATGGCCTGTTTCCCACCAGTTAAACACAGAGCCGCAGCTTGCATAAGTGCCAATATTAATTCCAGACTCGCGGCGCACAAGCTCATCCATTTTCCAGCCGAAAGGCCCTACGGAATGAGAATCACCGATGAAAAGCACATTAGAGGCAGATGCCGGAACTGCAATCATGAACATCATAACAAGCATAAGAAGCTTTTTCATAAATACTCCTTTCGGTAAAATACTGAACTTCCTTAATTATACATTTTTACTAATTATAATCTTTATTTGCAAGAGCATGAAAAATTAACAAAAGAAACTGTTTTCATCATTAATCGCGGCAATTTTTATTTTTCAGAACTTTTCATTTTGCTCTTTATTAAGAAGAATATTGATTTTACAGTTTTTACGCCGTGCTGAATTTATTTCAGCATCTCTGCAGCTTAAAGAGGGCCTGAAACAAGTTCAGGACTACGAAGTAATCTTTGCGTTCTTTATAATTATATTGTATCAATACTTTTCTTTAAAAGAGACTTTCATTAAAAGAGACTTTCATTTTATCTTCCGTTATTTTAAGGAAATTATCCAAAAGATCTATCGGGCGGCTGATTTTGAGGAAGCGCAGTCCGTCGCCGTCAGGAGATGGAATGAAAGAAAGGCGCTGTCCAAAAACCTTTGTCCATAATTTTGCTAATTCCATGCTTACCGGCGCGCTATGGCGGAAAAAAATCTCAAGACTGTCCTTAACATGTCTTACTGAACGAACTCCAATGCGGCCAAGCCTCTTTTTTAGGCGAGCTATTCGGAAAAGGCTTTTAACCGGCTCAGGGGCCGGGCCGGACAAGTCTTCCAGTTCATCATAAATGGCTGAAAGCTGCTTGAGCGGCGCTTTCAAAATCTTTTTATAGTAATTAAGCCTTTCCATTTCATCTTCAATATAGTATTCAGGCAGATAAGCCGTAACGGCTATGTCAAGGCTCGGATCCGGCAAATCTTCTTCAGGCTTTTTGCCTTTAAGGCGGTTTATTTCCCCATTAAGGAGCTGTATGTACATTTCAAGGCCCACGCTGTTTATAAATCCATGCTGCCGCAAGCCTAAGAGATCGCCAGCGCCGCGTATTTCCAAATCACGCATGGCCAGCCTCAACCCCGATCCCAATGCTGTAAATTCTTCTAATGCGCTTAGCCGGCGGGCAGCATCTTCTGAAACAGAACTTGTCTTATCATCTTTTTTTCTTTTTTCCGCATTTAAAGAAATATTCAAATCTGTTTTTTTATTCAGAATATCCTTGCCATTGCTGCTATTAAGCCAGCCAGGATAATAAAGATAACAGAAAGCCTTGCGTTTTCCTCTTCCTATTCTTCCGCGCAGCTGATAAAGCTGCGCAAGACCAAGCTCATGAGCCTGTTCCACAATAAGAGTATTCACATTAGGAATGTCTATGCCTGACTCTATTATCGTGGTAGCCATAAGCACATCGTATTCCCCGTTTAGAAAGGCTTTCATGGTTCCGGCAACGGATTCCGAAGACAGCTGGCCATGCGCTACAGCTATGCGCAGTTCCGGCATTATCTTTTTAAGATAGGCGCAGCGGCTATCTATTGTCTTAACCCTGTTATGCACATAAAAAACCTGGCCGCCCCTTGCAAGCTCGTATGCTACGGCTGAAGCAACATCCTGTTCGGAGAAAGGGCGCACAAAAGTTGACACGGCCTGTCTTCCCACAGGAGGGCTTTCAATAACGCTCATGCTTTTAAGGGCAGACAAAGACTGGTAAAGCGTCCTTGGAATTGGCGTAGCGCTCATAAGAAGACAGTGAACGCCTTTTGCTGTTTCTTTTATGCGGTCTTTAGCCTTAACGCCAAAGCGATGTTCCTCATCAACTATCATCAGGCCTAAATTGGAAAATTTAATATCCTTCTGAAGCAGGCGATGCGTGCCAATCACTATATCAGCCTTGCCTGATTCCAGCTCACGCAAGGTTTCTTTCTGTTCTTTAGCTGAAACAAAACGGGAAAGCACTTTTATCCGCACCGGAAATCCTGCAAAACGGGCCTTAAAGCTCCTGAAATGCTGATCTGCAAGTATTGTGGTAGGGGCAATTAACGCAGCCTGCGCTCCGTTTATCACCGCGCGCATAGCTGCACGCATTGCAACCTCCGTTTTGCCAAATCCGACATCTCCGGCAATAAGCCTGTTCATGGGAATTTCTCCCTCCATGTCCTGAAGAACTTCCTTTATGGCTTTTTTCTGATCAGGCGTTTCCTCATAAGCGAAGGCTTCCTCAAATTCAGTCTCCAGAATGCCTCCATGAGCAAATGAACAGGCATGGCACAATGCTCTTTCGGCTTCCAGCCTGAGAATATTTCCTGCCATTTCCCGCACTTCTTCCTTCACACGGCCCTTCATGTCTTTCCATGTTTTTGTGTCCATGTGAGAAAGATGAGGCTGTTTTCCTTCCGAACTTATGAACTTTTGAACTTTAGTGAAATCATCTAATGGGACAAAAAGAGCATCCCCCCTGGCATATTCCAGATAAAGGCAATCGGAATCTTCTGCCGTCTGACCATCTTGAGTACGGTAATACGCCTTTTTCAGGCCGCGATACCTTGCTATGCCATAATCCTCATGAACCACATAATCCCCAGGCTTCAAATCACTCCACTTGAAGAATTTCTTGCCTGCCTTATGGGAGTCCATGCTGAAAGAATAGCGGCGCATCAGATATTCTGACGCGGTTATAACAGCTATTTTGCCGGGATTGTGAACAAAACCTTCCGATATATAGCCTATTTTAGGAATAAGAGTTCCGCCAATATCCTTGCCTTGGAGAAGCCGGCCTATCCTTTCCGCCTCGCCCTTATTTATGCAAAAGAAATATACAGTAAATCCGCATTTGCGCAAGCGGCGAATTTCAGCGGAAAGCATTTCGGGAGAAAGGCCGAAACTCAAATTTTTTGCAGCCCCGAAATCTTCATCAAAGTCAGGAGTAATTGCTTCCGCAAGATAAAGACAGGGAATTTCCGGCATATCTTCCTTCCAGATATCCATGCAGGAAACAGCAAAAAATTCTTTTCCTAAAAAGGAAATGAATGGCCGGCGCGCGCTGCCAAAATTTTTTGGCGGAATTTCAAAAGAGTCAAGGAAATCTGAAGTGTGCTGGCTGTCTATTTCAAAATATCTAATGCCAGCAAGCAGATCATCATCAAAAAAAAGACGCAGAGGCTTCTCAGCATCTAAAGGAAAGACATCCAGAACTGAGCCCCTAACCGCATAATCGCCTCTCTCCTCTACAAAAAAAACACGCTCATAACCAATTTCTGACAGCCTGCCGGTTATCTTATTGCGCTGATAATTTCTTCCTCTGATAATACGCAGCGACAAGTCATCGTATGCCGCTTTATCTGGAAATGAAGAGCATAATGTTTCTTTAGAAAGTATGTGAAATATCAGCTGTTGTTTTTCATGACGGCACAGTTTCCGCAATGCGGCGGCTTTCTGGGCAGTATCTCCTTCCCAAACGCAAAGCTCCGGAATCTGCGAGTTCTCAGGCATTATGGACAAAAGCGATTCTGCGGCATTCAGCGCTTCTTGCGCTTCTTCCGGTTTAATGATAAATAAAGCGTCCGTTTTTTTTTCCTGCTGTCTGGCAAGGGCAAACCAGAGGCGGGCGCTCAAATTAGGAATGCCCTTTACAGAATATTCCATTTCCTTTTGATATAATTTTAACATATCGGCATAAGCCGCCGCATGTCCTCATTGAGCGGAGAGAATGCCAATATCAAGGCGCAGAACAATGCTTAAATGGATTGAAATTGACAAAAAAGTAATAACAGAAAATGTAAGGATAATAAAAGCCGCGCTGAAAAAAGGAGTTAAGTTTACAGCGGTTGTCAAAGCCAATGGATACGGGCATGGAGCATGTGAAACAGCTGAGGCAGCAATCATCGGAGGAGCTGACAGCCTTGCCGTGCTTACTGCGGAAGAAGGGCTTAAATTAAGAAAAGCATTCCCTGATGCGAAAATAAAACTTCTCGCCCCCTCTCTTCCTGAAGAAGCAGAAGCGATAGCCGCCGGCAAACTGGAGCCTTGCCCTGATTCTATAGATTTTCTGCTGGCATTTGAAAAAGCAGCTAAAAAGCACAAAGACAAATCCGGCTTTCTGCCATGGACATTGCCTGCGGACACAGGCATGGGACGCTGGGGTATAGCTCCGGAAGAATTTGCTTCTTTTCTTAAAGAAGCAACAGATACGGACAAATTTCAGCATATAAGACTTGCCGGAATAAGCACTCATCTCGGATATAAGCCTCCTCAAAACATGACAGACGCTGAAGAAAAACTCAAGCTCTTTGCCAAATTGGCAGAACAGGCTTCCTCTGCTGCCGGCAGGCATATTGAAGCCTGCGCAGCCAATAGTTCCGTATTCTGCGATTTTCCTGACAGCCAGCATGATGAGGTAAGGATAGGGAATCTTATGTACGGCATATATCCCACAGACATTTACCGCAAACGCAGGCAGGGCCCGCCGCTGCCAGGCTTGCTGAGGCCTTGGAAATTTTTCGCAAAAATAATTTCAGTAAAACAAATAAGGAAAGGACAGAAACTGGGATACAATGCTGAATTTACCGCTCCTAAAGATATGAGAATAGCCGCAATACCAGCAGGATACAGCGACGGCCTTACCATGGAGCCGGCAGAATACCAAATACGCATTTCTTCCGGATTCCGCTATTGGGGCGTTATAAATAATAAAAAGGCATTCTTTATAAGCAAGCCTGGGATATCACATACACTGCTTGATGTTTCAGAAATACCTGAAGCTATTCCAGGAACTGCAGTTTCTCTTCATGTAAGGAGAACGGCAGCAAACACGCTTATTCCTAAAATATATATTTAAAGGCTAAGACCGGCTAAATAATAATTCAGAATGAATTCATGCTGAAAGAAAACTTATCTGGCTAATTAGAAAAGGCTGTCATTAGACAGCCTTTTCTAATTTATCTAAGCAGGATTATTAATGTTCCACATCACAAAACTCATGCGGCTCTGTGCCGGCAACAAAAGCTTCAAGCAGCTTCTTTTTACAGGTAGGAAGGGCAAGTTTTCCGCTGTCCTGGTCTATGGTAACAAAAGTTATTCCATCTGGGACGGTGAAGTCCCTTACAGGCATATCCTTAAAAACAGACGACATGATTTCCGTCCACCACGGCAACACGGTAGAACCGCCGGTCCAGTCCTGCTTTGACATCATTATCTGGTCATCATAGCCCATCCATGCTCCAGCGGTAAGGTCAGGCGTCATGCCTATAAACCACATATCCTTTGAATCCTGGCTTGTGCCTGTTTTTCCAGCAAGAGGGCGTTTCAAGACAGAGGCTCTTACGCCTGTTCCGCGCTGAACAACGCCTTTCATCATATTCACAAGAACATATGAAAGCTGCGGAGAAAAACTTTCCGTTTCTTCAGGATAATTTTCATATACTACACGGCCCTGGCTGTCCACAACTTTTGCTATGGCGAAAGGCTCTACATGAATGCCTCCATTCGCGAAAGTAGAAAATGCCGTGGTCATTTCCATCGGAGTAACCAGAGATGTTCCTAAACCTATTGACGGCACTGGATTAAGGAAGCGCTTAGGGTCTATTCCTGCCTGATGAGCCACATCAACCACTGAAGTGGGGCCTACGCGGGTTACCAAATAAATGGAGGCCAAATTTCTAGATGCTTCCAATGCTCTCCTAGCAGTTATCGGACCGCGGGACTTGCCGTCAAAGTTATTCGGAACCCATATCTTAAATTCGGGATTTCCGACAAATGGGGCAACAGCCAAATCTATGGAATACTGATCAGTTGCTCCTTCTAAAAGCCGCCAGTCCCTGCCGTCAAAATAATAAGCCATTGGAGAGTCGTCCACAATGCTGGCAGGAGTATATCCGTTCATCAGCGCAGCCATCCATACAAAAGGCTTAAATGTTGAGCCTGGCTGACGCCTTGCCTGCAAAGCCCTGTTAAATTTGCTATCTTTGAAATTGCGGCCTCCAACAAGGCAGCGTATGCCGCCAGTCTTATTATCAAGTATTATAAAAGCCCCCTGCACCGGAGCTGTAGACGGAGCTGGAGCTTCCTGCTCTACGCCATTCTCATCTATAATTTTTTCAGGCGCAGGCTTTGGCATTTGTGCTACAGCCTCATCATACTTAGAGAGATATTTTTCCATTACCTCTTCCGCAACCTTCTGCATATTTATATCAAGAGTGGTATAGACTTTATATCCTCCCTTATAAATCTGATCATCTGAAAAACCCAGGGTTTTAAGCTGCTGCCGCACATGTTCTACGAAATATGCGCCATGAGAATTTCCCTTGGCATCAGGTTCTGTGGCAAAAGGCTCTTCAGCCGCAAGATCCGCAGCTTCTTTTGTTATTGCGGAATAATTTGGAGTTTTGTCATCCTTATCTTTTTTTCTTTGTGAGAAACTCACCATCTGATCAAGGACTATTTTGCGACGCTGCTTTGCCGAATCAGGGTTCTTAAAAGGGGAATATCTCTCAGGAGAAGGAATAAGGCCAACAAGCATTGCGCATTCAGCTAAAGACAGCTCATCCACGTTTTTGCCAAAATAATGTTTTGCCGCAGATTGAACTCCATAAACGCCGCCACCAAGGTAAATCTGATTAAGATAAAGGGTAAGTATTTCCTGCTTTGAAAATTTGCGTTCTATATGGAAAGCAAGCAGGATTTCCTTTATTTTTCGGATAATAGTTTTTTCAGCAGTTAGGAAAATGCCTCTGGAGAGCTGCTGGGTAATAGTAGAACCGCCCTGTGCTTTTCTGCCGCGCATGACATTGCTTACCACAGAACGGAAAATACCCCTTACGGAAATGCCAGGATGATTATAAAACTGCTGGTCTTCCATAGCGACTAGAGCATGCTGAAGATTCTCTGGGATTCTGTCAAGATTAAGGTATGCCCTCTTTTCAACAGAAAACTCGCTTACCATTGTGTCATTTATGTCATACACATAAGTTGTAAGAGATGGAGTGTAATTCTCCAAACTGTCAGTCGAAGGCAGGGAGCCAAGCAGATAATGAAGCGGAATGCAAACTGCAACCATGCACAGCAATATAAGCGATGAGACAATGCCTAGAATGGCATAAGCCTTTTTATGCAGAGAAAGGCTTTCAAACCAATCTGAAAATCGAATAAACGGATTAGAAAAATTAAATTTTTTCATTATTAATTCAATTATAGCATTTGCACGGCTTGCCCTGCGTTTTATAAAATTTGTTTGTAGTAATCCTAAGGAGGATACATGAAAGTACCAATGGTAGATCTTACGGCCGGATATCCGCCCATAAGAGAAGAAATAGAAACAGCAGTAAAACAAGTGTTTGAAAAAGCGAATTTTATTCTCGGAGCGCAAGTTTCTGAATTTGAAAAAGAGTTTGCCGCTCACAATGGCGCTAAATACGCTGTTGGAGTAAATAGCGGCACTGATGCTCTTAGGCTTGCCCTGCTGGCAAGCGGCATTAAGCCGGGAGATGAGGTTATAACAACGCCTTTCACATTCATAGCCACATCAGAAACTATAAGCCAGGCTGGAGCCATTCCTGTTTTCGCTGACATTGATCCTGAAAGATACACTCTTTGCCCTAAATCAGTGGAAAGCAAAATAACAAGCAAAACTAAGGCAATACTTCCTGTCCATCTTTATGGCATGCCTGCCGAAATGGACGAAATAATGGCCATAGCGAAAAAACATAATTTAAAAGTAATTGAAGACACAGCCCAAGCATTTACCGGGAAATACCGCATGGCCGACGGGAATTGGAAATACCTTGGAACAATAGGCGACTGCGGAACTTTCAGTTTCTTCCCAGCTAAGAACTTAGGAGCTTTCGGCGATGCCGGGGCAGTTCTTACTAACGATGATGCAATTTATGAAGAGCTGAAAGCCCTGCGCAATCATGGCAGCAAAATACGCTATATACATGAAATAGAAGGCTTTAATTCAAGGCTTGACACCGTACAGGCCGCCATATTAAGCGTAAGGCTAAAGCATGTTGAAAAATGGACAGAGATGAGAAAAGCAGTAGCAGCAAAATATGCGGAAGCGCTTAAAGGCTTTTGCGCTACGCCCGTAGTGCCTGAAAACTGCCGCCATTCCTTTAACTATTACACCATCCGCTTTGATACAAAGGAACAGCGCGACAATGCCCAGAAATATCTTACAGAACAGGGCATAGCCAATCAGATATACTATCCGATAGCACTGCATTTGCAGAAAGCTTATGCGCATCTCGGAGGCAAGAGAGGAGATCTTCCCAATGCTGAGAAAGTACAGGATACTGTTTTCTCTCTGCCAATGTATCCAGAGCTTACGGATGAGCAGATTAAGCTGGTTACAGATGCCGTTAAAGCATCTCTGAAAAAATAACAGAACAAAACAAGCAAATAAAAAACCCGGCCAAGCCGGGTTTTTTATTTGCCATGCGCTTAACTGCCGTGCAAATGCTTTTTTATATTCAACATAGCAGGCTTTTATAGGCCCCTGCTAATGTATCTCATGCTTACTATTCTCAGATTTTATCAAGGAATGCTTTTTCAATGTCTCTGGTCTCAACGCGGCGCTTAAGGATCATCTTGTTATATTCAATAGTCTTGCGTATCTGGGCATAGCGTTTTTCCCCTTCCTGAATCAGGCTGGCATTACCGCTGGAAGAAAATGTTTTAAGCTGTTCATCCGCACCCTTAACGCCTGCCACAGAAGCTGCCTTAATCCATTTATAGCCATCCTCATAACCTTTGCCAACAAGATATATGCGTCCCAAGAAAAATGCTGACTCTCCATCTCCCTGCAGAGCTGCCTTCCTTAAAGGTTCTATGGATTTGTCAAATTCATTGCGTGAATAATAAACAATGCCAAGCGAGCGCTGGGCAAACATATTGTCAGCAGCGGCTTTTTCAAGCAGAGGGATCCCCTGTTCCTGGCATGCGGTTACAGTTGACACAGGCACGCAATATTGGCTGCCCAATATAACCTGGGCACTTGCATTCCCCTTTTCAGCAGCTGAGTTAAGGAAAAGTTCTGCCTTTTTCTTTTCTTCCTCTGTGGCATTCTTCTTTTTAGAAATAATAGAGTAATAAGTTTCTTGAGCAACCGGAAGGCCGCCTTCTGCCGCATACATTATGTTATTTAAAGCATCTTCTGAAATATTGTCTATTTCCTGTTCATCATTTATAAGCATCATGCCTAAAAAGAACTGAGCATTCCTGTGATTCAGCTGCGCTGCCTTACCCATAAGCTTATATGCCTCTTCTTTGTTTTGAAGCCTGCCGCTTCCTTCATAGGCCATGCGTCCAAGCAAGTAAAGACAGTTCGGCTCATCTTTTTCTGCTAAAGGCCTGCATAATGATTCAGCCTTTTCAAAATTGCCGTTATTATATGCTTCTATTATTTCCTTGTTGTTTGAGCATGAGGCCAAAAAGAAAACAGAAAAAAATATCAATGCCGTACCAAATGAGAAAAAACTTATCTTGTTCATAGATATAATTTTAACAAATTATAAGGTTTTTATTTTTTTTTCAAATTTATATAATTTATCTAAATGAAAAAAATCACAAGCATAATAGAATTGCCTTTTGAGAAAAAAATTGTTTTCAAGGGCAATGCAGTAAGCTTTCATGCTGACACTATCATATTGCCTAACGGAAAAAAATCCGTGCGCGAATACATGGAACATCCGGGAGCTTCTGCCGTTTTGCCAGTACTGCCTGACGGAAGAATCATTTTTGTGCGTCAATACCGTTATCCTGTAAGGCAGGTAACGCTTGAAATTCCGGCAGGGAAACTCACCGGGCCAGAAGATGACCCTCTAGCAAGAGCTAAAGCTGAGCTGGAAGAAGAAACCGGATACAAGGCAGAGAAATATGAAAAAATAACTGATTTTTGGACAACTGCCGCATTTTCAGATGAGATTCTTCATGTATATGCGGCGAAAGGCCTTACCCCAGGCATAAGCCACCCGGATGAGGACGAATTTTTAAAAACAGAAGCCATGCCTTTTGAAGAGGCTTGGAATCTTTTCAAAAAAGGAAAGATAAAAGACGTTAAAACGATTATTGCGCTTCAGGCCTGGAAAATACGCCTGTTGGAGGAAAAATGAAAAAAGACGCTACAGATGAACTTTGCATAAACAGCATAAGGACGCTTGCCATAGATATGATAGGCAAAGCCAATTCCGGGCATCCCGGCATTCCGCTTGGAGCTGCGCCGCTGGCCTATACCGTATGGTCCAGGCATCTGAAATTTTCGCCATCAAATCCGGAATGGTTTGACAGAGACCGCTTTGTGCTTTCAGCCGGGCACGGCTCCTCAATGCTTTATGCCATACTGCACCTGTACGGCTTCGGACTTACAATGGATGACTTAAAGAATTTCCGCCAGCTGGGCTCGCTTACTCCAGGGCATCCTGAATATCGCCACACAAAAGGCGTGGAAATGACTACAGGCCCGTTGGGACAGGGATTCGCCACCGCAGTAGGCATGGCTCTTGCTGAATCCCTTACGGCTAAAAAGATAAATAAAAAAGACGCAGAGCCGCTTGTAAACCATTTCACTTATGTGCTGGCTGGAGACGGCGATCTTATGGAAGGCATTTCTTATGAAGCGGCATCCCTTGCCGGCCAGATGAAACTCGGCAAGCTTATATGCCTGTACGATTCAAATGGAATAACAATTGAAGGTTCCACGGACATAGCCTTCTCAGAGGACATAAAAAAGCGTTTCCTTGCGCAGAACTGGCAAGTTTTGGAAGTTGAAGACGGAAATGACATAGAGGAAATAGATTCAGCAATAAGGAAAGCCAAAAGGGAAGAAGAAAAGCCGTCAATCATTATAGCGAAAACACATATAGGCTTTGGCAGCCCAAAACAGGATAAAGCTTCCGTGCATGGGGAACCTCTTAAGCCGGAAGAAATACTTGCTACTAAAGAAAAACTGGGCTGGCCATCCAAGGAATCCTTTTTTGTTCCAGATGAAGCGAGAGAACGCTTCGCCAAGCAGGCAGAAAGCGGAGAAAAAGAATTAAAATCCTGGTTCAAGCTGTGGAAAAAATATCAGGAACAATATCAGGAAAATGCGGCCATAGCGCAAAGCCTTTTAAGCAAGGAAATTCCTGAAAAGCTTTTTAACCCTGACAATGCTTTCTTTGACAAACCTTTAGCAACGAGGGAAGCCTCCGGAAAAGTGATTAACCTTATAGCAAAAGGAATACCAGGGCTCGCAGGCGGCGCGGCTGACCTTGGCCCTTCCACAAAAACTAATTTCACTGAAGAACCGGAAAGAACTTTGCATTATGGCATACGCGAACATGCCATGGGAGCATTAATTAACGGCATGGCAATTCATGGCGGCATAATACCTTTTGGCGCCACATTCCTTGTTTTCTCTGACTACATGCGCCCGGCAATCCGCCTTGCCGCAATGATGCAGGTTCCATCAATATTTATATTTACGCATGACAGCATAGGCGTAGGAGAAGACGGCCCCACCCATCAGCCTATAGAACATCTGATGAGCCTGCGCCTGATACCAGGGCTTACAGTGCTCCGCCCCGCAGATGCCTGGGAAACGCTTTATGCCTGGGAGGCAGCCATACGCAGCGGAAAGCCAGTATGTATGGCACTCTCACGCCAGAAACTGCCACTGCTCACCGAATACCGCGCACAAATCTCGGAGGGAGTTAAAAAGGGCGCTTATGTACTTTACACATCAAAAATGCCATCGCAGATTGAACTGGCCGGTACAGGCAGCGAGGTTCACATGCTCTTCGATGCAGCAAAGATTCTTGAGAAAAAAGGCATAGGCGTAAGAATAATATCCGTGCCTTCCTTTGAACTGTTTATGAAACAAGACGAGGAATACCGCAATTCAGTATTTATGCCTAACCTGCCTAAAGTTTCAGCTGAAGCTGGAAGAACCACAGGCTGGACAGATTTCCTGGGCCATTCATCATCATCAGCAGGCATTGACAGGTACGGCATTTCAGGTCCCGCCGGGAAAGTATATGAAGCTCTCGGCATAACAGCAGAAGCCATAGCCGCCAAAGCTGAGGAAATGCTGAAATAAAAACATAGCCGCCTGCCCGCATAAGGCAGGCGGCATGCATTAACATAAATGCAATGACTGAAACCGGAACGCTCATTATAGGCGGCGGCTTAGCCGGACTGGCTGCAGGATATACGCTGGAAGGAAAACAGCCATATATCATAGCCGAACGGGAATTGCGCCCCGGCGGGCTTTCAGCAACAATAAAAACAAAAGGCTATTTCTTTGATTATTCAGGCCATCTGCTGCATCTGCGCTGGCCTGAGACAACAGAACTGATACTTTCTCTTCTCGGAAACAACTGCATGCTGTTGGAAAGAAATGCCAAAGTGCGCATTTTCGGCAAAAACATTCCTTTTCCTTTTCAGGCTAATCTAAAAAAACTGCCTGAAAAAGTACGCTCAGAATGCGTAAGGGAATTTCTAAAAGCGGCAGACCTGGGCATGCCGCCTCAAGAGCATGAAAATTATAAATGCTGGGCAGAACGGGTATTCGGCAAAGGGATATCGAGGCATTTTATGCTTCCATATAATTTTAAGCTGCTTCAGCATCCGCTTGACAAGGTAACAACAGAATGGTGCGCTCCGTTTGTTCCCATGCCAGACAGGAATGACATTCTTAAAGGCGCTTATGGCAGCAGCCAAAAAAAATTCGGATATAATACAGTTTTCCGTTATCCTAAAAAGGGAGGCATAGGCTTTCTTGCGGAAAAAATGGCTGAGACTCTTTCCGGGCTTCGTCTTGGATGTGAAGTTATTTCCATAAACATGGAAACAAAGACAGCAGAAATAAAAAATTTAGGAAAAATAAAATTCCGTCATCTTATAAACACAGCTCCGCTGCCTTTTTTTATAAAAATGCAGAAAAATGCGCCTAAGCACATACTTAGCCACGCTTCAAGACTTAAAAGCAATACCGTTTATGTTCTAAACCTGGGGATAAAAAAACCTGCTCCTAAAACGCATTGGGCATATTTTCCAGAAAAAAAATACCCTTTTTACCGTGCCGGGGCAGCCTCAAATTTTTCCAATGAAACTGCCCCTAAAGGCAAGGCATCTTTATATCTTGAATTTGCATTTCCTCCTGACAGCGACAATGGAAACGGGGAAATTGATTTTAACAAACTGGAAAAAACTTCATTCCGGGCATTAAAAGAATGCGGTTTCATTAAAAACCTCAATCAGATTGAAGAAAAGCTATGGCTAAAAATGAATCCTGCTTATGTAATCTATGACAGGGAAAGGGCTGAAGCCTTGCCAGAAATATTCAGCTGGCTTAAAGACAGGGGAATATTTTCCATAGGCCGTTATGGGGCGTGGAAATATTCTTTCATGGAAGAAGCCATAAAAGAAGGTATTGAAGCCGCTCGCTCAATTCTGAAAGAATAAAAAAGAATGCCCTGTTAAAAGAAAGCATTGACACAAAATATTTATAGAAAACGCAAATATTACTTCGTCGTCCTGAACTTGTTTCAGAACATCATTAAGCCGCAGAGTTGCTGAAATAAATTCAGCATTACGAGAAAATTCTAAAATCAATGCTCTCCTTATACGGAGCAAAAAAGAAAACAGGAAATGAGCAGTAAAAATTTACTGTTTAATATTTCAGAAGAGAAGTTTGGACAGCTTTTCTCTTTTTTCCTCTGAAAAAGGAAGAAGCGGAAGGCGCATATCCGGCTGGCAAAAGCCTTTCAGGCTTGCAGCATATTTTATCGGAATGGGGTTCGTCTCACAGAAGAGAGCCTTTATAATAGGGAAAAGCTTATAATGTATTTTTGACGCTTCCGTAAAATTTCCCATAGCGGCAAGACGGCACATTTCCGCTGTTTCCTTAGGATAGATATTTGAAACTACAGAAATCACTCCGGAAGCCCCTATGGACATCATTGGCAGAGTCAGGCTGTCATCGCCGCTTATAATAGAAAATTTTTCCGGTGCATTTCTCTTTATTTCGCTAACCTGGTCCAGGCTGCCGCTAGCCTCTTTTATGCCTATTATGTTTGAGCATTCCCTTGCAAGCATGGATATGGTATCAGGGCTCATATTAACTCCCGTTCTGCCTGGGATATTATAAAGAACCACTGGCATGCATGCTGCCTCGGCTATGGCCTTAAAATGCGCTTTAAGCCCTTCCTGTGTGGGCTTATTATAGCATGGAGCAACAGATAAAATAGCATCAGGCTTTAGAGCTGCTGTTTTCCGGACAAGCTCAACAGCAGCAGCCGTGCAATTAGACCCTGCGCCGGCAAGCACCTGAATTTTTCCCCCAGCCTCTTCAATTACGGTCTTGATTACAGCAATATGCTCATCGGCAGAAAGAGATGAGGCTTCGCCTGTGGAACCGCATGGCACAATGCCTGAAACGCCATTTTCTATCTGAAAGCGCACAAGCCTTCTTAATGAAGGAAAATCAATGCCGCCATTTTTGAACGGCGTTATGAGAGCGGTAAAACATCCTGAAAGATTAAACATTTATTTCTCCTGTAAAAGTTATTTCAGCCGGGCCCTGAATGAAAATATTTTTTGCATCAGGGAAAAGAGAGTTTTTCCGGCTGTCTTTTTCAAGCCTTGCTTCATATTCAGGCCCATTGCTAATTTCAAACCACACTTTAAAATTCTCGCCGCTAAGGCTGCGCAATGAAACAGGGGAAGGAAGCTTTGCAGACAATGCTGCGGCAATAGCCGAAGCTGTTATGCCTGTTCCGCAGGCCAGAGTTTCAGCCTCAACGCCCCTTTCATATGTTCTGACCTTCACAAGCGCTACGCTGTCATCAGGCTTGGATATTGAAATAAAATCCACATTAGCGCCTTGTGGAAAAATCTTATTATAACGCAAGGCGCGGCCCTCTGAGGCTATGTCAAATGAATCCAGCTGCCATTCCGGCAGAATCACAACGCAGTGCGGAACGCCGGTATCCATAAATATAATATCCTTTTTTATGCCGGAAAGAAGGTTCAGGTTTAACATTTCTGGGCTTTTTACATCAGGCATTGCCATTTTTACTTCTTTATCAGAAATGATTTCAGCATTTAGAATGCCTGGAAGAGCTTCTAAAGAAACCTTGCGGCCGCAAAGCCCCTTTGCATAAGCCCACAAAAGAGAACATCTTGATCCATTGCCGCAGAAAGCCTCCGTGCCGTCTGAATTGAAATAACGCATGCGAACATTGCCATTATCAAGCCGGCTAACGGCAAGAAGTCCGTCTGCTCCTATGGAAATGCGGCGGCGGCATAATTTAACGGCAAGGCCTGAAAGATATTTATAAGAAAAGCTCTTATCTTCTATAAGAACAAAATCATTGCCTGCTCCTGACATTTTCCAAAACTTCATTTGCACAGCTCCTTAGCATCCGGCAGTTCAGCCGAAGACATTTTTCTTGCAGCTTCAGAAACAAAATTTCCTCCGCAAGCCGCAAGGCGGAAATACTTATCTGCTTCAGATTTTTTATCCGAAGAATACAGCAACAGTCCCTTTAAAAATGCCGCAAGGAAATCCTTGCCATCTGCCGCAAGCAAATCATCCGCTGCAGATTCAGCAGCCTCTTTATTCCCGGCCCAGTAATCGTAAAAGCCTTTTGAAATACGATATTCTCTTTTAGGATCATAACCAATGGCAGAAGCCATGGCTGCAGAAGCATCATCAAAACGGCCTTCAGCGGCAAAAGTTTTAGCTATAAGCGCAGGCCAGTCTGCTTCAGGCTTAATGGCATATCCTTTCTCTATAACAGCCCGGGCTTCTTCAAAACGGGCAGATTTGATCAGGCATGATGCAAACTCTTTAATAACAGATATATCTTCATCTTCAGAGTTTGAAAGAGCTTCCTCATAATATTTAGCCGCTTCTCCAAGTTTTCCAAGCTTTTCGCTGGCCCTGGCAGCTCCAACAAGAGCGCCAACTTCATTAAAATGTTTTTTTATAGCTGTTTTAAAAAGGGGCAAGGCTTTATCATAAAAACCGGTTTCATTATATATTAGCGCAAGCCTATAAGAAAAAAAAGCATTTTTAGGATAAAGGCCAGATGCCAGCTTATAAATACTTATGGCCTTATCCGCAGGACCGCTTTTCTCATAACATATTCCAACATAATTATAAACTTTTTCTCTAATTTCCGCAGATGGATTTTCGGCAAATATTTTTTCATAAAGCTCATGCACAAGGAGACAGTTTCCTTTATCATAGGCTTTTTCCATATCCTTGAGAATGCTCTCAGCGGCCTTATTCTTAGGCTGAAAAAAAAACCATGCCGAAGCTGGGCATACAGCAAGTGAAGATAAAAACAAGAAGAACGCCATTTTAAATGAGCCAGAGGATATGTTTATTTTCATTCCGCCTCCGTTCTCATTTTTATAGCTTTTAATATATATGCCCTTTTCATAGCCGGCATATCTTTCATTGTCTGCAAAAGTCCTGCCTCTGCAGCTTCTATTGACTTTTCAAATGCTATTGTGGAAATGCCGCCTACTGGTGGATCCACTACAAAATCAGCTTTTTTTACAGATTCTTCGGCAAGCATCCTGCCGCGCACATCTATTACCTGCATAAGCACGGAGAGGACATTTTCAGGCATGGAATCAGAAATCACATTGTCAACGCTGGCTATTATCCAGTTTGCTCCCATGGCCCTTACAACATCAACAGGAATATTTTCCACTACGCCTCCGTCTATCAGATAGCGCTGATTATATTGCAGAGGCTCAAAAAAACCAGGGAAATTGGCGCTTGCCCGCACAGCAATGGCCACGGGGCCGCTGCGAAATACTATTTTTTCTCCAGTGCGCACATCTACGGCTACACAGGCAAAGGGCTTATCAAGATCTTCTATGTTAAGGCTGCCGAACATCTCGCCTATAATGCGCTTTATATTATTGGCAGGCATCATTTTATTTTTAAAGACCAGCGGAAGCAGCTTTACATTTAAGAAATCTTTTTTTATGCCAAGTTTTACGAGCTTTCCTCCAAGCTGCCACAAACCATCTATAGGCTTACCTGCCGAATAATATGCGCCTATTATGGAGCCCATTGACGTTCCAGCAACATAGTCAATGGGAAAAGATGCATATTGCATGGCCTGAATAAAACCTGTATGCGTAAATGCCCTAGCTCCGCCGCCAGCAAGAGCAACGCCTACGGAAGGCCTTTTTCCGACCGGAGCATTGCTTATTCCAGGCCACAAAAGCTCAGTAAGAAGCTCATCATCGCCTGCCTGACTGCCATTGACTGGGGACTGGCCAGATGCCCATGATTGCGGAATGGTAAAAACAATAAGAGCAATTGCGAGAAAAAAAGACATTGATTTCACTGTAATTGTCTTCATTGCATAAAGCCTAAATAGC
Organism: Elusimicrobiales bacterium; assembly: GCA_024681855.1. Classification (GTDB taxonomy): domain Bacteria; phylum Elusimicrobiota; class Elusimicrobia; order Elusimicrobiales; family UBA9959; genus CACZRG01. The sequence goes on along the minus strand of JAILAB010000058.1, from coordinate 40,703 downwards.
TCATCTGTCCGCAAAATCAAGGCCTCTGGCCCATTCCAGCCTGGCCCTCGCCTCAAGCTGGGAATAAATGGATTTAAGCACATTGCTCCGCATATCATACAGGAGGCCTGAATATCTGGCTGCAGATACGGGGTTGTCAGACTTTGCTGATATTTCAGAATGCAGTTTTTCTGCCTTTTCCAGTTCAGCAGTCAAGATAGAGTTCTCATTCTCCCAAAACAAGGCTTCCCGATACGCGCCTGTTATTTCCATGCGTATGGCATCCCGTATTTCTACCCTTTTCAGCTCACCTTGGCGCTGCTGCATGCGGCTTTGGGAAACCGTGGACCAGGAATTAATGCTGATTGGCAGTCTGACTGAAATCATTGTGAGCCAGTTTCTGCTATAAGTCTCTCTGTCGGCTAAATCCGAAAAATGATTTGAATTTATATCATAAACTGCACCAAGCATTATTGTGGGATAATTGCGCAGAATTGACATATTCACGGCTATCTGGTCTATCTGAGCCTGAAAAATTTCATTTTGCAGCTCAGCCCTATATTCCGTTGCAGCAACAATGCACTGCTGCAAAGAGTCATTTACCGGTATTATTTCAAACGCATCCGCCAGCTTAAAAGAAAAAAACGGATCACGGCTTATTAGGGCAAGAAATTCTGTTAAGGCATTTTCCTCCTTCATTGCCAGCTCTCTCTTTTTTTCTTCCATAAGTGAAGAGCGCAAGCCGGCTTCATAATTGTCTTCCAAAGAAATTTTTTTGCCTTCAAAAGAAGATTTAATCTCCGAAACAGTCTTTTCAGTTAATTCAAGCAGCTGCCTGACATACTGCAGCTTAAAATATGCCTTTTTTACAGCAAATGCTTTTGCAGAGCGCAATGAGCTATGCGCTACTTTTGCCCTATTATATGCCACCTTGGCAAGCTTAAGATTATTAACATTTCTTCCGCCGACATAAAGAGGCAGAAGAACCTGGCTTCTTATTGTAAAATAACGCTCATTAGCATATTCTGGAAGAAAAAACCTGTCCCCAAGCTCCATGCCGGATGTCATAGGCTCATCTATGTTAAAGCGGGATGCAGTGCCGGAAAGCATTATTTGCGGGCCAAACTGAAATTTTGCATCACGCACGCGCTGCTTGGCAAGTTTGACCTCCTGCTCAGCTGATAATACTTCAGGACTGTTCCTTACAGCAATTTCTATAGCCTGCTTCAGAGTGATTGAATCAGCAGGAGTATCTTCAGAATATAAAAATTCTGGGAAAACCAAAACCAAACATAAAAAAAAGAATATTTTTTTCATGCAGCTTAAATAGGAATCTGCTGATATTAGGCCAACACGCATGCTAAATTTTAATGCCAGGCATTATTCTCTTTATATTATCTCCAGTTGCGATTGCCTGTTCCTTAACGCGAGCATCGCTTGAGCCTGCAGCATAAGAGCGGAAATTTTCATATGCAGTTATCACTTTCTGCAAGGAGGAAGCCATTTCATTAAATTCTCTCTGCATTTCCGTAAGCTGATCGCCCTTGCGCAAATAAACGCGGTAAGTAAGGTCTCCGTCTTTAATATTGCCAAGGCTTTTCTCAAACTTATATATCGGCCCGGCCTGCTGATGAGACACAACTATGGCAAAAATAAGAATAATGCCAATAAACAGGCAAGCCTTGAATGAAAAAATAGGTATAAGCGCTTTAAGCTCAGCCATTATATCTTTAACAGCCGGATTTTTTACTGCCAGCTGTTCTGCCGCCCATATAACCTCATGTATTGTCATGCCAAAAGCAAACAGCGCGCTTAATAATATCGTAGCTATGTAACGAAACTGCATGCCTTTCTTCACGAATATTTGCTTGCGCTGAAATGGCGCCTTCTTTTTTGTTTCATTGTCTGACATTTTTATTCTCCGAAAATTTTTATTTAGAACTTAGCATCATAGCTAAGCTGCACTATTCTCTCAGGATGTCTTTCCGCCCCGTTTTTATAATGGCCTGAGCAGTTAATGTCACGCACAGCGACATCAACAGAAAATTCAGGCGTTATATGGAAACGCAAGCCGGCGTTAAACCTTTCCTGGCTTGTGACATGATGGAACAGATTGTCGTATTCAGCCATTATTGTTACAACTTCTTCAAGAGTGTAGTTAAAACCAATGAATCCATAAACCTTGTTTGTGTCAAAATCAAACATATTAACGCCGAAGTTAGCAAAGAAAGCAGGAAGAAGCTCCGATGTTCCAACAAGATACAGCCCTTTCTCGTCTTCCTGATATTCTTTCAGATCGCTGTCATAGAAATAACCCTGCCCATTATAACCGAGGGCAAAAGCAGGAATATAACGGCCCCCGTCCCAAAAACGGAATTTCACATCTATTTCAGGCACGCGCATTCTTATATGCGTGTCATTGCCTATGAGTCCGTCTATCAGAAATGAAGTGCCAAGGCTCAGCCTGTCATGTATGCCAAAACCAAGGTTTACCTGTGCTCCGCCGCCGGAATAAAGGCGGCTGCCAAAACGGAAGGCATATTTGTCAAAAGCAGATGCCGTAGGAATGTCAATCTGATTTATATCAGATACAACTACGGAATCATCTTCCGCATAAACAGGGCATGCTATGAGAAAAAAACAAAAGAAAAAAAACAGTTTTTTCATACTAACGCTCCAATTATAATATTTTATCAAAGATTAGATAAATATTAAATATAAGTATTTTTAGCCGTTTTATGCCGCATCAATTTTCCAAGAATTGTTACCGGCTATTCCAGAAACATTTTTCAACAGACTATCGCTTATTGAAACCCTTCCGTCTGTTTCTATGAAATACCTTTTTCCAGCAGCAGAAGCGGAAAAACAAACAGGACAGAGGCCGCTTTCCTTATCAATAAGTTTTTTTATGCCTGAAAGATCATTTTTGTCCTCAAGTATTTTAGAAGAAAGGTTTATAACAAGGCTTCTTCCCCAATGATTAAGCGCTTCAAAAAGACCGTATGCTTCTTCAGCCTGAAGCTCATAATGCTCAGTATCCCCGAAATCGGAAATCTGCACGCGGCCTGTAATCACTACAAGGCTGTTATTTGCAAGGACATGCCCGAACATCTGGTATTTTTTTGGGAATATGCATACATTTATGCTGCCTGTTAAATCCTCCAGAGTAAATTTGGCCATGGTCTCGCCTGTCTTCTTTGTTTTTAACAGTTTAAGCTGCGTTATCATTCCGGCAAGCCTTACTATGCTCTTTTCCTTATGTTCCCCGGCATTTACCGATTCTACGCTGATGTCTGTAAGCATTGACATGTGGCGGCGGTAGCTGTTAAGCGGATGGCCGGAAAGATACATGCCTAAAAACTCATATTCATCTTTAAGCATCATGGTCTCCGTATAAGCCATTGTATTTTCTTCCTCTTCCGGCATGCCGAAAAGCATGGACTGATTAGGGTCAAAGTTCTTCTTTCCTGAACCCTCGCAAAAATCCATTACCGCCTGAACAGCCTTGCCTCTCCTGCCAGACACAGTCGGGGCTTCATAAAGACAGTCAAAAGCTCCAGCCTTGGAAAGAGCTTCAAGACAGCGCTTATTTAGCTGTTTAGAATCTACGCGCATAGTAAATTCCTCAAAGGACTTGAACGGGCCGTTCTTCTCCCTTTCTTTCACTATCTCTTCCGCCATGCCCTCGCCCACATTGCGTATGGCGGCAAGGGAAATCCTTATGCTGGCCTTGGGCTGCCCGTCTTTATCAAGTTCTCTTTCTATGGCGAACTTATGGAAAGAATGGTTTATATCAGGGCCTCTCACTTCTATGCCCAAATCCTGGCATTCGCCTATGTAAGTTACAATCTTATTTTCCTTTTCCGCAGAGCCCATCGGGCTATTGCCTATTTCAGAGCTCATAAGTCCGGCAAAAAACTCGGTGGGATAATTTGCCCTAAGCCATGCCGTCTGATATGATACTAAAGCGTATGCCACTGAATGGGATTTATTAAAGCCATATCCGGCAAAGGCAGCCATTTTGTCAAAAATGCTTGCTGAAAGCTTTTCCGGCACGTCATGGAATTTATGGGACTGCTCTATGAACTTCCCTTTCATTTTCTCCATCACTTCCAGTTTTTTCTTGCCCATGGCCTTGCGCAGGTCATCAGCTTCGCTAGGCGTGAAATTTGCCATGCGCTTGGAAATTTCCATGACCTGCTCCTGATACACCATTGTGCCATAGGTGTCTTTCAGAACAGGCTCCATAAGAGGATGGTCATATTTTACTTCCGCTCCGTTTTTGCATTCAACGAACTGATCCGTAAATCCTGACTGCAGCGGTCCTGGCCGGTAAAGCGCCACAAGCGCTGAAATGTCCGAAAACACATTAGGATGCAGGCGGCGCACCAGCTCGCGCATGCCGGAACTTTCAAGCTGGAACACTCCAACTGTTTTCCCCTCGCTCATCATGTCATAAGTCTTCTTATCGTCAAGAGGAATGTCATAAATGTCAAAATCCGGCTTGCCGTTTTTCCTTATGAAATCGCAAGCCATTTCTATCACATTAAGCGTGCGCAGTCCCAAAAAGTCCACTTTCAGCAGGCCGAGCGTATCGCCAAGCATCGGGCCGTCATACTGCGTGGTTACGGCATTTTTATTATTGCGGTTTGAAAGCGGAGCATAATTAAGTATTTCCTCCGGGGAAACGATAACGCCGCAGGCATGTATGCCCTCCTGCCTTGGAAGCCCCTCAAGCCCCATGGCATATTCAAAAAGCTTCTTTATTTTAGGATCTCTGGTTTTCTCAATCAGTTCAGGCACGCCCGTATTATCTTTTCTGCCGGGATCTATCGGGGCTATTGTTTCATACAGATGGGTCTTATCTGGTATCAGTTTTGTAATGGCATTTATTTCCGTAAGAGGAATGTCCATCGCCCTGCCCACGTCTTTTATGGCATTCTTGGCTGCCATTGTGCCATAAGTTATTATACGGGCCACATGATCCTTGCCGTATTTCTGTCGCACATAGTCAATAACCTCTTCTCTCCTTTCTTCATCAAAGTCTATGTCAAGGTCGGGCATGCTCTTGCGTCCAGGATTCAGAAATCTTTCAAACAGCAGTGAAAAAGGCAGAGGGTCAACCCTGGTTATGTCCAGAGTGTATGCGACCAGGGCCCCTGCGCCAGAGCCTCTTCCGGGGCCTACCGCTATGCCTTTTGACCTGGCATGAGCTATGAAGTCCCGCACTATAAGAAAATAGCTTGAAAAACCCATTTTTCTTATTACGCTAAGCTCAAATTCCAGGCGGTCATGATATTTTTTATCGGCATTAGGAAGTTTCTTTTTAAGCCCCTCCTCACATAAATCGCGAAGATAGTAATAGTCCCCCTCATCGCCGCATTCCGGCGTATGGTATTTTTCCGGTATCGGAAATTCGGGCAAATGAAGCTTTCCTGTTTCTATGCTTACATTGCACTGTTCCGCAATTACTATTGTGTTCTTTATAGCTTCTGGCACATCTTTGAAAAGAGCCGCCATCTGCTCCGGGCTTTTGAAATAGAGTTCGCGGAAAGCCCTCATTCTGTCAGGATCATTCAGCTTACGCTTTGTTCCTATGCATATGCTCACGTCCTGAAGCTCCCAATCCCCTTCTTTTTCATAATGGCAGTCATTTGTGGCAACAAGCGGCAAGCCTGTGCGGCGAGAAACTTCCAGCAAACCTGCCCTGGCCCGGCTCTCATCGGGAATATTATGATCCATTATCTCAATATAAAAATTGCCTTTTCCAAGTATTTCGGAATATCTGCCGGCATATTGCACAGCCTGGTCTATGTTTCCGGCAAGACATAGCTGAGATATTTCTCCGGCAAGGCAGCCTGAAAGACATATAAGGCCCTCATGATATTTTTCCAGAGTGCCGAAATCTATTCTGGGCTTATAGTGAGTGCCTTCCGTAAAAGCATCTGAAACAAGATGCATCAGATTCCGATAACCCTTATTGTCCTTAGCCAGAACGGTGAGATGGCGGTTTTCGCCAGCTTTCGTGCTTTTGTCATGCCTGTCCCTGCCGCCCGGTGCCTGATACACTTCGCAGCCGATTATTGGCTTCACTCCGACCTTCTGGCAGTTGAAATAAAATTCCATAGCGCCATACATATTGCCATGATCTGTTATAGCCATGGCCGGCACTTTTCTTTCGCCCAGTCTTTTAAGGAAATCAGAAGGCTTCTTTCCTTTCAGGTCAAGAATGCGAAGCATGCCGTCAAGCATGGAATATTCGGTATGATTATGAAGATGGACAAATTCAACAGCCATAAGGGACTCCTGCAGCCAATAAAACGGGCATTATTAAAAACTTATTATAAGTTATTAGCAAACCGGCAAATCTAAGCCTGGTTTAGTCATATAATAAGCCATTAAATAAAAATCCCCGTTTAAAAAAAGGGGATTTAGGCAAGGCAAAGCTTGCGGCTAAGGCAGGCCATGCCTTATAATACAATTAATTCTCTGGGGAAAATTCGCTTTTGGGCGCACCGCAGACAGGGCATACCCAGTCTTCAGGAAGGTCCTCAAATTTCGTGCCCGGAGGAATGCCGTTATCAGGGTCTCCCAGCTCAGGATCATAAACCCAGCCGCATGGCTGGCAAACATATTTCTTATCCATTTTTATCTCCTTTTCAGACATCTCTTTTCCGCAAAAACATCAAGTAAACACTTGGCAAGAATAAAGCTTATTATGCTTAGCGCTTCATAACAGCATGATGTTTAAAGCGGAATCTGCTTTTATATATAAAGCCGATATAACAATTCTATCAATTTTATATGGTCTTTAGGGAAATATTAAAAACGCATATATATTTCATATAATCCTGTGTTTAGATTGCCATAATTACGCTAAAATTTGGCTATGCGGTAATCATCAAATGCTTTTCCCGCTCCAAAAGCGAACCCCAAAAAACAGACTATGGCAGTATGTCAGCCGCAGCAAGCACGGTCTCATGTCCATTGCGAATTATTGTCAGTGTACCGTCCATATTTACAGCTTTCGCTATTGCGCTATATTTTGCCGGCATGTTTTCATCAGCAGAAATATCATTGCCAAGCATAGTTTTGCTGCCAGACATGCTGGCTGAATCCAAGTTTTTTCCAGGCAAATTCCAGGCAGGCTTAATTCCCGCATTTGCGGAAATTTTTATTTCTTTTCCAAGAAAATGGCAGCGCTGAAGATATTCATCATAAATGGAGGCGAATCCTTTTTCCTCAAAATTTCTTTTTCTTTTGAAGAAAAATTCAAGAACCATTTCAAGAAATCCCTGTTTTCCCGGAATCATAGCAGAATCTATGCTTTTTATGCCATTATCGCAAGCCTGCACATTCTCTTCCGCAACAAGATTTTCTTTTCCCGTATTGGACTTCCCTCCCTGGGCAGACTCACTATGTTTTTCATCAGCCAGCATGCGAACTGATACGGCAGGGTACATAACACCGCCAAAATCTGCGGCAGTCTGAGAATAGTTAATGCCGCAGCCTAAGGCAATGCCAAGTATGCCGCGCGGGCCAGAAGCAGCCTGCGACAGCATGCCGCATATTTTGCCCGGCTGATTATGAAATGGCCCGGAGCATAACACGTCATTTGGCCATTTTACCTGCGGGGACAAACCGCAATGCTCTAATGCTTCGCATACGCTTATGGCCATAAGATGAGAAAATGCTGCATAATATTCAATCCGCGCAGCATTTTTCAAAACCACAGTAAAATATATGCCCTTTCCTTCAGAAAGCCAATGCCTGCCCATGCGTCCCCTTCCTGCAGTCTGCATTCCGGCAAGTATCACAGTTCCGTCAGGCAATGATTCAAATTCCCTTAATGCAAAAAGATTTGTGGAATCAAGTTTTTCAAATTTAATGATATTAAAATCAGGCATGGAAAGAATGTCCTTGTTAATGTTCTGCAATCATATTAAGCCGACATATTGAAATTAAAAAAAGATATTAGTCTCTTTATTCATGGCTAAGCTAATTTTAAGGTAAGCGGCTCAAATCACATAGAGTATTATCGGAACAAAAATAATAAATAAAAAATGCCGGACAGTTATTTGTCCGGCATTTCCATTAAGGCACTTAAGCTTTACATTCTGCCGCAAATGGCAAGCAGTATGCCGGCAGCTACAGCGCTGCCGATAACGCCTGACACATTCGGACCCATGGCATGCATGAGCAGGAAGTTCTGCGGATTCTCTTCCTGGCCTACCTTGTTCACTACGCGGGCCGCCATAGGAACGGCGGAAACGCCAGCCGCACCGATAAGCGGATTAATCTTCATGCCGCATTTGTAGAACAGTTTTGCAAGCAGAACACCGCCAGCAGTGCCGAAAGAGAAGGCAAGCAGTCCGAGGACAAGTATTCCTATTGTATTAAGCGTAAGGAACTGCGCCGCAGACAGCTTGGAACCTACTGAAAGTCCCAGAAGAATGGTAACAATATTTATCAGCTCATTTGAGGCCGTCTTTGCCAGGCGGTCAGTCACGCCGCTTTCCTTTATAAGGTTGCCAAAGCACAGTGCGCCCATAAGCGGAGTTGCGTCAGGCAAGAACAGCATACAAATGAAAAGCACTATAAGCGGGAACAGTATCTTTTCCCTCTTGCTCACAGGACGCAGCTGTTCCATTTTTACTGCTCTTTCCTCTTTGGTGGTAAGCATTCTCATAATAGGAGGCTGTATTATAGGCACAAGCGCCATATAAGAATAAGCCGCAACCACGATAGCGCCAATGTACGGCGTGCCGAGACGGCTTGCCAGGAATATGGACGTAGGGCCGTCAGCTCCGCCTATAATGCCTATGGAGGCAGCATCCTTTATGGTAAAGCTGATTCCGGGGCAGTATTTGCTAAGCAGAATAGCGCCTATAAGCGTCATGAATATGCCTAGCTGCGCCGCTCCGCCAAGAAATGCCATTTTCGGATTTGCAATAAGCGGGCCAAAGTCCGTCATGGCTCCCACGCCCATGAATATGAGCAGCGGGAATATGCCTGAATTTATGCCGAAGTCAAATATCTGGCCAAGGAAACCGCCATAAGTCTGCACGGCAACAAGTCCGGTGTTCGGGTCAACCGCTGTAATGGTATGGCCTATTATCGGCATTGCATCCGGCGGGAACGGAATATTGGCCAGCACGCCGCCAAAGCCTATAGGGATAAGCAGAAGCGGCTCAAAGCCCTTGCGTATGCCAAGGTAAAGTACCACAAAGCATATCACAAGCATTATGGCATTTGGCCATGTAAAATTATACAGGCCGGTGGAATGCCACAGGGATATCAAACTGTCTAATACCTGCATTGTGTGATACTCCTTATGCTATTTCGGCAAGAACATCGCCGCTCTGTATCTGCGCGCCCTGGCTTACAGGTATAGCTGTAACCGTGCCGTCAAATCCTGCCTTGACGGGAATTTCCATTTTCATGGATTCAAGCACTATAACAGTATCGCCCTTGGCCACTTTCTCTCCCGGCTTCTTCTCAATGCGGAGAACCAGTCCGGGAAGCTCAGCCTTGATCTGTTTCGCTGTTCCGGAAGCAGCTGCAGGAGCGGAAGCTCCGCCTGCGAATCCGGCCTTTACGGAGGCTGAATATTCGGTTCCGTCCACTACGGCGGCATTGTCCTTTATTTCAACCTTATAGTCTTTGCCGTTGAGGGTTACAGTGAACTTTGTTTCTCCGGGCTTTGCCGCAGGTGCTGCCGCTTTCTTGCGCAGGTTGACTGGGCCGTGTCCTTTGAGGAATGCTATGCCTTTTTCCTTGCAGGTTGCCACCAGGAATATATTCTCATCGGTAATCGGCAGTCCTTCTTTTTCAAGGACTTTCTTGTTGGCCTCTATACCCTTGTTGGGGTCCGCATTGTTGATTTCAAGCGGGGTTTTCTTCGTAGGCTGCATATTGAGCTGTTCGGAAGCAATCTTTACGATTTCCGGATCAGGCTCAATCGGGGTGCGTCCGAAATAGCCAAGCACCATCTTGCCGTATCCGGGGGCGATTTTCTTCCACTCGCCGAACATGGCATTGTTCAGGGCCTGCTGCGAATAGAACTGGGACACCGGGGTAACGGAAGTTCCGAATCCGCCGCGACGGACAACTTCCTTCATGGCCTTGAGCATGGCAGGATATTTGTCCATCATCTTATTGTCGCGCAGCATCTGTGTATTCGCAGTCAATGCTCCGCCTGGCAGAGGGGAATACGGTATAAGCGGCTCTACGGCCTTTGATTCCGGCGGCACGAAATAATCCTTCATGCAGTCCTTGAAAACCTCTTCCGCCTCGACGATTTTGTCAATGTCAAATCCAAGATCGTATTCCGTTCCTCTTAATGCGTGCCACATGGAAATGATGTCCGGCTGGCTTGTGCCGCCGCTGACTGGGGCCATTGCGAGGTCTATCGCATCTGCTCCGCCCTCTATTGCGGCAAGATAGCAGGCAATGCTTGTGCCGGCTGTGTCATGCGTATGGAAGCGTATCGGCATTTTGTTGCCAAGCAGCTTTCTGGCACGTTTCACTGTCTCCCGTATAACGGCAGGCGTGGTAGTGCCGGAAGCATCCTTAAAGCAGAGAGAGTCAAACTCTACTCCTGCGTCCAAAAGTTTCTTTATTACGCCGAGATAGAATGCCGGTGTATGAACCTTGTCAGAGCCTTCGCAGTTCGGAGGCAGGGACATAAGCGTAACCACGGCCTCATGCCTTAATCCGGCTTCCTTTATGGCCTTTCCTGATTCAATCAGATTGTTTTCATCATTCAGGGCATCAAAGTTGCGTATTGTGGTAACTCCGTGCTTTTTGAACATTCTGGCGTGCAGTTTTATAACATCAATAGGCTGGCTTTCAAGGCCTACCACGTTCACGCCGCGGGCCAGAGTCTGCAGATTGGCATTAGGACCTGCCGCCTTGCGGAAATCGTCCATTGCCTGAAACGGGTCTGTGTTGCAGTAAAAGCACAGGGACTGGAAAATAGCGCCGCCGCCGCTTTCAAAATGATCAATTCCGGCAGCAGCTGCCGCTTCAACCGCCGGAAGATAATCTTTCGGCAGAACCCTTGCACCGAAAACGGACTGGAATCCGTCCCGGAACGCAGTTACCATTACATTAATTTTTTTCATACTGTTTACTTGCTCCTTCCGCTGTTATACCAGGCCAAAGCCACGGCTGCCGCTATTGCAGCATCTGATGCCTGCGCTGCTATTGCCGGTTTAGGCTTTGCTGGCACTACAGGCTCAGGAATAAATCTGTTAAGCACAGGCATTATGCGGCTCAGCAGGCCCATTACCAAGACAAGTATGCCAAGGAAAATGAACACAAAGCCCATTCCTATGCAGGTTATTATCAATGCATCCGTTACCATATCTGCTCCATACAATGCCGGAGAAGCCACAAGACAAAATGGCAACAGCCGGCAGTATTTGTAATTAATAAAATTATAGCATTTTTAGTCAGGTCTCCTAAGTATAAACAAGGTTTATATCTGAACTGCATAAGAAAGCCAAAAAAGCGTTTTTTTTGAGCAAAACAAGCATACAATAAATAGAGCGAACCATAGAAGAACAAAGATAACAAGATTAAATCTGCCTGCTATTATGTCCATAATCTATAAAAAAGACAATATGGCAGCAAATGTTGTACAATAAATAACGTTCCGATTGTTTTTTTAGGAATACTTATTGAATTATAGAAGGATCAAAACATGAAGAAAGCATTACTTATATTTACCAGCCTGGCTTGTCTTGCCGCTTGCTGCCAGTGCCCATCTGAAACACAGGAAACAAAAAAAGCAAAGGCAATTGCCAATGACTTCAAGACCATTCTGTCCCAGCAGGAAGAATTTATTGTGAAGAATGGCAAATGCGCATCAAAGATTGAAGAGCTGAACAAGTCTCTAAATTTAAAATATAAAGAACAGATTGTAGTAGACCAGATCTGCAATGTCATGCTTAAGACAGATGATCTTATGCTCAGGGCTTTTTTCAGCCAGCCGGAAAAAACTTACAACAATCTCTTTGTCTGCGGCAAGAATGCTCTTGCAGTAACAGGAGAAGGATTTGTAAGACATTGCGGTCCTGTCAACATAGGCATACCGCAGAGAGCTCCCGCTGCTGCGCCAAAAGCTCCGAAAGCTCCTGTCAAGAAATAAATCCTTTAAAGCAAGGAAATCAAAAAAGGCTGCCATTAAGCGCAGCCTTTTTTTATTACAAAAAAAGCAGTTTATTCTTCGCCAAGCCTTTTAAGAGCCTCCCTGGCCTCATCCAAGCCTTTATCTGCAGCTAAGCACAGCCATTTTATTCCCTTTTCCCGGTCATAAAAGGAATTGTCTTTATTTAGATATTCCTGGCTAAGAACAAATTGGGCTTCCGCATATCCTGTTTCAGCAGCTTTTTCCAGATAGCCAACAGCTTTATTACGGTCCTGTTTTTCGCCATCTTCAAGGTAAAGCATGCCAAGTCCGAACTGAGACATTGCATCGCCTTGTTCCGCTGCGGCAAGCAGCAGCTTTTCAGCTTTATCCGGCTGTCTCTCCAGTCCCGGCTCATCTCCAAAAGCATACAGAGAACCTAAAGATGCCTGCGCTGCCGCAAGCCCAAGCTCTGCGGCCATTTCATAATACCTGATTGCCTTCTGTAAGTCTTTTTTTACTCCAGTGCCATTAAGATAAAGATTAGCAAGATTATTTGCCCCTACCGAATCTCCAGCATCAGCAGAACGCTTATACCATGAAATTGTTTCCTCATAAGACTGCTCGCATCCAAGCCCCAGCTGATAAAGATAGCCTATGCGATTGCATGCATCCGTACTGCCAAGACTTGCAGCCTCTCTGTAAAGGCGCATGGCCTCGGCATAGTCCTGCTGAACGGCTCTGCCGTACTGATAAAGCGTTCCAAGCAGAACAAATGCGGAAGGTATTTTCTGTTCTGCGGCAAGGTATCCCAAACGGAGCGCTTCCTTAAAATTAACTTTGACTCCCTGGCCAAGCATATAATGATAGGCCATCTCATTAATGCAGCGGCCATTATTTCTGGCAATGCCGCTTTGGAAATAATCAAAAGCTTTTGCCATGTCTTTTTTTATTCCGCCAACAGAATCTCTCCAAGCTATTCCGAGACAGAAATCCGCGCTGCCGCTGCCAGCCATAGATGCTTTCACAAGCAAAGCAAGGGCATCTGGCGTAAGGAAATCCATATCTTTAACCCGGCCGGAAAAATAAAGCAAGGACATAAGCGCATCAGCATAAGGCTCTGTAAGCTCCTCCTCTCCAAAAAGGGCCGGAAACAAATCTTTAAGCGTTGAGTCCGACAGGCTCATCAGATTCATGACCTTTTTGCATTTTTCAGGATAATTTTCCTGAAGCCAGCGGAAAAAAGAACCTTTTTGCTCTATATCGGAAAGAAAAATGAAAAAAAGAGCCACATCAAGGCACAGCAGAATATCCTTCATATTTGCCGCTTCAAATTCTTTGCCTTCCAAATTCTTATACTTATAAACAGACATTGTTTGCTCCTAATTTATTTGCCGCTAAAAAATAACAAGCCCCATGCTTCCTGCAACAGCCATAACTAAAGCCGGCTTTGCCTTAAAGAACATAATGGCAATAAATGATAATGCGAAAATGAGAATTCCGCGCCAGTCCTGTATATTTCCATTGCCGCACAGCATTATAGCAGCAGCGGCTATAAGACCGCAGACAGCAGGCTTAAGAACTGAAAAAGCATCTTGCACCGCATTTGAAGAATGATGCTTCTGAAGCCAGCTGCTAAGAAAAAGCATTAGCAGAAAAGATGGAAGGCATAAAGCAAATGTGGCAATAGCAGCACCCAATATATTGCCGGAAACGACATAGCCGGCATAAGTAGCCAGATTAACGCCAAGCGGTCCGGGAGTCATCTGGCTTATAGCTACAATATCCGTAAATTCTGAAGCCGTAAGCCAGGCATGACTCAATACAGTCTCATTCTGCAGGAATGAAATCATCGCATATCCGCCGCCAAAATTAAAAAGTCCTATTTTAAAAAAGACAAGGAAAAGGCTTAAATAAATCATATTATTTTCTTCTTAACCTTCCTGCTGCAAGGCCGCCGGCGATTGCTGCAATAACAATGTAAACGGGCGAAATGCCGGCCAGACACACAAGAATAGCCGCCGCTATTGGAATCCATACATTTCTGATATTAATCCCAGAACGGCGCGCCAGCGTAAAAACAGGAACGGCAACCATTGCGGCGGCGGCTGGCCTTAATCCCATTAATACCCGATTAACATACTCATTATCCCTAAAGGAACGGAAACAAGCCGCTATAAGCAGTATGCATATAAAAGGCGGAAGAACAGCTCCCAATGCCGCAAAGACTGCTCCGGCAAACCCTGAGATGCGCATTCCTGTAAACACAGCCATATTCAATGCAAATAAACCAGGGCAAGCCTGCGAAGCGGCAACCAATTCCGGAAAATCACCGGCAGAGATAAAAGAGCGCCTTACCGCAAGCTCATCTTCCATCATGGCTATCATTGCATATCCGCCGCCAAAAGTGAACATGCCTATTTTAGCAAAAACAAGAAAAAGCTCCAATTCCTTGCACATATATAAATTTTATAAAAAAGCACTCTTTTTTAGCAGACAGGAATCAGGATAACAGCCGTACATTATTTCCATTTTTTACCATTACGCGTCATAATTTATATAATGCCCGATATGAGCATGACTGTATACAAGGCAGCAACTGCGGAAAGAGAAAAGCCGGAAATACGGCCTCAGACCATATTTTCTGACAGCGGGCTTGGCTTTTCAACAACAAATGACTTTGAATTTGCCAGAATGATTTTAAAAGAACGCATATACAGATTTGACATGACAGGATATGTCAATGTATATGAATTTATGTCCGAAAAGGCAGACGAAGAACTTAATGTAAAAAAATTTGAGCATCCGGACAATTCATGGGCAGATTATGTAATGGATTCAAGAGCAGGAAAAGGCCAGGGGAATTATGATATTGTATACTCTTTTGCTCCAACAGTGGAAGATTATCTTAACTTCATTGTAAGGGAATCTTCCAAATACGGCAAAACAGACTACGATAATTTTAAAGAAATTCCCAGGCCAAGGCAGATAATCTTCAAAACACAGAAATCACTTTCTTATTTGAAAATAAAAGATAATCAGGCCCAGCCTGTCTACGAAGAACAAGCGGATGATAAGGATTCTGAAACCTATGAAAACTGGAAAACGATGACTGGTTCATTTCCTCCGCATGACAGAGACATTTCCGCTTGCGGCGTTGAAGAGCCTTCTTATCTGACATTGGAAAAAATCGCATATAACATTATTGAATATGCGGCGACAAAAACAGGGCTGCCCTGCAAAGAATTAATCAAAAAGCTATACCGCTCCAGAGTTTACGAAGCTCTTTCAAACAAATATTACAAAGTCTGGCGTTTCAGCAGCGCGGCATTAGGCGAAATGCTTATAAGCGAAATGAAATCAGGCAGTTTCATTTATCCTGATGCTGATTCCATTTTACCCCTTGCTGATGATTATTACATTTCCGGGCTTGAAATGTTTAGGGAAAGAGAAAAAATTTCTGGCAGAAAAGCCATTGAAATATTTGAAAAATACGATGTTTTTGACAAAATAAAAAAAGAATATGCCGATTATTTCAGCCCGCCAAATTTTGAATACGAAGACATCAAGGCTTATATAGAAAGCCGGAAAAAAGAAACATTGAAAGAGGAAGAGCAGAGCAAAGACAGATAAAATATCAAAAAGGCACCCCTGTCTGACAGGAATGCCTTTTTATATGCTTTAATAATTTACTTTCTATTTACGCCTTAGGCTTGTAGAATGCCAGCTGACCATCCTGTCCGGCGGCAGCCTTGACCGTGTCGCCGAATTTTATCGCACCTTCCAGAATTTTAAGGGCAACCGGGTCTTCAACCATTCTCTGCAAAGCCCTCTTCATAGGACGGGCTCCGTATTGCGGGTCGTACCCTGCGGCAAACAGCGCATCCTTTGCGGACTGATCCAGCGTTAAAGTTATGCCACGCTGGTCAAGAACTTTAAGCAGACGGGCTAACTGCATATCAATTATCTTTGATATCTCATCTTTGCCCAAAGGATTGAACACGACAGTTTCGTCTATGCGGTTCAAAAATTCCGGTCGGAAGTGATTAAGCAGTTCGCCCTGAACAGCCTGCTTTATCTTCTCAGGAGAGCCGGAATTTTCCAGTATCATACCGGAAGCGATATTGGACGTCATTATTATCAGTGTATTCTTAAAGTCCACAACGCGGCCTTTGCCGTCAGTAAGGCGGCCATCATCTAGAACTTGCAGAAAAACATTGAACACATCCGGGTGAGCTTTTTCAACCTCATCAAACAGAATGACGGAATACGGGCGGCGGCGGACATGCTCTGTAAGCTGACCGCCTTCATCATAACCCACATAGCCCGGAGGAGCTCCTATAAGACGGGCAACGCTGTGCTTTTCCATGTATTCTGACATATCTATCCTAATCATGGCTTTTTCGTCATTGAAAAGGAAAGATGCAAGAGCACGCGCAAGTTCCGTCTTGCCTACGCCGGTAGGCCCAAGAAACAGGAAACTGCCTATGGGTTTTCCCGCCTCGCCTATTCCGGCACGGCTGCGGCGCACAGCGTTTGCAACAAGTTTCAAAGCCTCATCCTGGCCGACCACACGTGTACGGAGGCTGTCTTCCATATGAACCAGCTTCGCCATTTCGCCTTCCATCATCTTTGAAACAGGAATGCCTGTCCAGCGGGAAACTATTTTAGCTATGTCCTCCTCGTCAACTTCTTCTTTGAGCATAGCCCCGCCGTCTTTCTTAAACTTATCCATTTTGGCATTAGCTAAATCAAGTCTCTTTTTAAGAGCCGGTATTTTGCCATACTGTATTTCAGAAGCCTTAGAAAGATCTCCTTTACGGCGGGCCGTTTCTTCCTCATGGCGAAGATTTTCCATTTCCTGCTTGACAGCTTTTATTTCCGCTATTACTTCTTTTTCTGCTTTCCAGCGCAAATGCAGGCCTGCGGATTTTTCTTTCAGCTCTCCAAGCTCCTTTTCCACAGCGGCAAGGCGGTCTTTGCTGGCCTGGTCTTCTTCTTTTTTTAGAGCCTGTTTTTCTATTTCAAGCTGTATTTTCTTTCTCTCAACGGCTTCAAGAGGCGCAGGCATGGAATCTATCTCTATGCGCAGACTGGCCGCAGCCTCATCTACCAAGTCTATGGCTTTATCCGGCAAGAAACGATCCGTGATATATCTGTTTGAAAGGCGCGCTGCGGCAATTATTGCGGAATCCTTTATTCGCACGCTGTGGTGTATCTCATATTTTTCCTTAATTCCACGCAATATTGATATTGTATCCTCTACCGTAGGTTCTCCAACATAAACCTGCTGAAAGCGGCGCTCCAGTGCGGCATCTTTCTCAATGTATTTTTTGTATTCGTTCAGCGTAGTCGCGCCTATGCAGCGCAATTCGCCTCTGGCAAGAGCAGGCTTCAGCATATTAGAGGCATCAATCGCTCCCTCAGCCGCTCCTGCTCCGACAAGAGTATGCAGTTCATCTATGAACAGGATTATTCCGCCATCAGACTTCTCTATTTCCTTTAATACGGCTTTAAGGCGGTCTTCAAATTCGCCCCGGAATTTTGCTCCAGCCAGCATGGAACCCAAGTCAAGAGCTACAAGACGCTTGTTGCGCAGGTTTTCCGGAACTTCTCCGCTTACAATCTTTTGGGCTATGCCTTCCGCGATTGCAGTTTTTCCCACGCCAGGCTCGCCAATTAAAACAGGATTGTTTTTAGTGCGGCGGCTCAACACCCTAGTAACACGCTTCACTTCCTCATCGCGGCCTATCACTGGATCTAGCTTGCCCTTTCTGGCAGCATCAGTGAGATCCCTAGCATATTTATCCAAAGCCTGATATTTTGCCTCAGGATTCTGATCAGTCACACGCTGATTCCCTCTCACTGACTGCAATGCCTTCAAAATTGAATCACGGGACATTCCGTTCTGCCCAAGAATTGTTTTCACATCCCCATCTACTGCGGCAGCCGCAAGCAAAAGATGCTCAGTAGAAGCATATTCATCTTTGAACTTATCCATTTCCTGAATGGCTTGTTCAAGAACTTTTCTCAAAGACTGGGAAAAATAGCGGTCGCCGCCTTGTGTCTTGGGCAGGCTTTTGCAAAAATTTTCAGTATCTGACAGAAGGCGATTAAAATCCCCTCCAAGTTTTTTAACTATGTCAGGCACAAGCCCATCTTTCTGCTGAAGAAGAGCAAGGAAAAGATGTACAGGGCGGATTTCAGGATTGCCGAAACGTTCAGCTTCCTCTTCGCAGGCTTGTATTGCTTCCTGCGCTTTAACTGTAAATTTATCCATTCTTATGCTCATTTTATGCTCCTTTTGCCGAGATTAGCCATGCGGCTTTTCTCTTTGCATTAAAAGTATACATTGTTAGCACTCTTTTGTCAAGACTGCTAATTATAAATGAGCCTAAAAAAACGTAAATTTCAAATATAAATCTATTCAACAGCACATATCAGCAAACAGTTTGCGGCATATTACCTTTTTTTAGTTTGCCTCGAAGAAGTCTTTTTTGACTTTACGGAACTTTTCCGAGCCTGTTTCCTTACAGATTTCTTCGGCTGAGACTTGACAGTGTATTTTTTTGATGATTTTCTTTTTGCTGCCTTTCGTTTTACAGCCGCTTTGCGCTTGACTTTACCGCGTCTTCTTGTCTGCTGCCAATAGCGGACATTTCCAACATCTATATGCACGAATCCCAAATAAGGATAATAGCCAACCCCACCGGCATATTTATTTCTAACATACGAGCTTATTCTTGAAGCTTTTACTCCTGGAATCCTTATATCAGCGGCCCAGCCCAGCAAATGCAGGCTGTTTTTTGCAGAACCATTTATTTTTCTATTATATTCCGGAGTCCGGTATCCGCTAAGTAAAGTTATTCCTTTCCTGCCAAAATGATCGTCTACGGCATCAAGCAGCTCAATGAGTTTTATAGCCATTTCAATTTCGCTGTCATCATCATAACAGCGCATTATATGGTTTATCTTCTCCAAAGCATCATGATCATAAGTGCCGTCTTTTTTCCTGTAAGTTACGGTTATTTTCTCCTTTGTGCCATTGCGGAATATGGTTATTTTGCCATCTCCTCCGAAATTCTGAGGTTCCGGGGCATGAGGCCTGTATCCTTCGCTTATGGAATAAACTTCATCGCTGTCTTTTTCCGCCTCAGCTACTTCAAACTGCGTTACAGGCTCATCCTCAGGATGTTCAGATTCGTCAGCGATGTATTCCGCAGATTCTTCAGGATTTGCCGACTTTTTTTCGGAAGCAAGCTCAGAAGGAGATTTATCTGGAAAATCAACATGAACAAAAGAAAATTTCTTGCTGCCAGTACATGCAGCAAGGCACAATACAAGGGATAATAAAAGGAATCTGAGCATAATATCTTTCGCCTTAAACATTATATATGAAAAAGAGCGTCCAGTATATTATAGAAAAAAAGGGGGGCCGGACTGGTGACGCATTGTGCGTCTTTTTAGGGTTTGGGTTGGGGGTTTTGGGAAATACAGTCCGGCCCCGGGATCGTTAATGCGCTTTTACCTTGCGCTTATACTACATTTCTTCTTCTATTAAAATTATAGCAAAATAATCTAAAAAAATCCATGCTTAAAAAACAACGCACGCTAAACGGTTAAGCGCAACGGTTTATAAAAAACATTGATTGTTTTTGGGCTGAAAACTTTTCGTTTTATCTGCTCCGGAGGCAATACTAATTTTACTACGCTTCAAATAGGGTCATATATCATAAATATTCCATTTATATGCGGTTTGATCTCTCATGTATTCTGACACTCATTAAAGGGATTATGTAATTGAAAAAAATGCAGCTTATGCGCTCAATTTCTTCCGGTTCTTTCGGATTAAGCATTTACGATATGCGCATAAGGCAGCATCACTGCCTGTATGGCGCGGCATAATGCTCTTAATTCAGAATATTGCATTATTTAGGATTACAATATTAATTAATGTACGGGCGCATTCAAAAGATTTACATAGAAAATTTTTTTTGCTATACTATTTATGTTGTTGCAGTTTAAGTTCTTTAAATAAATTTAAACTCACCCTGGTTGGGTGGCTGAGCGGTCAAAAGCAACGGTCTGTAAAACCGTCGGGCCCTGCCCTACATAGGTTCGAATCCTATCCCAACCATGTTTGCAATGCGCGGGTGGCGGAACTGGCAGACGCGTACGGCTCAGGACCGTATGGCCGAAAGGCCTTAAGGGTTCAAGTCCCTTTCCGCGCAGTTTTTTTATGTGTCTACGACGAGAGCCGATGACTAAAATGTCAAAAAAAGGCTAAAAATGACGCTCCCAAGATAGTCACAGAATTTTTAGGCCGAACAAAGCAAGAGCCAGAGGATGTTAATCTTCCCCTGGCTTTTTTTATGTCTTTGCAATAAAACGAAGCAGGCAATAAATAAAAAAGCCTGGCCTTGTATTTTATATTAGACCAGGCTATGAGGCTATTTTGCCGTCTTTAGCTATTTACAGCTTATGAGTTCTAAAAAATTCCAAAAGCCCTTTTCCGTAAGCATTTAGCTTTTCCGGAGTAATTCCCTTGATTTTTCCAAGATCTACCATGCTCGACGGCTGGGCAAAGGCAAGCTTTTCCAAAAGTGAGGTTTCCAGCACTGTTTCAGGCAACATGCCGCGCCGCTCAGCTGTTTCCTTGCGCCATTTTTTCATGGCAAGAAAACGATCCCTTACTGCCTCCATTTTTTTCTTTTCATCATATACCCGACCTTTCAGCGCAGGGAGTTTACGGCAGGAAAGACCCTTTCTCAAAGCTTCCATTATCCATGGGCCATGGTTTTCCATCACATAATCAGATGATCCCCTAAAAGATGCCAGATTTTCCAAAGCTTCAGTCGGAGCGGCGGAAAGGCGCAGCATATAATCTTCACTAACTATTTTAAATGGAGGAAGATCCCTTTTTATAGCAGCCTGTTCCCTCGCAAGATAAAGTTCCCGCAGCACGGCAAGGCCACGCCCGTTAAGTTTTCTTGCCCCGCGTATATTCTGATATCCTTCTTTATCAAACTTAGGATGAGGATGCGGAACAACTTCAGCTATATGGGAAAAATGCTCCATGGCCTCATTTAGCTTGCCCTGGCGGCTCAGCTCTGCGGATATTAAATCCCGCAAGCGTTTAAGATAAATAGTGTCGCCGGCAGCATAATCAAGCATAGCTTTTGTAAGCGGCCTTTTCCCCCAGTCCGCCTTCTGGTATTTCTTATTCAGAACTATTCCAAAATAATGATTTACCAGGCTATCAAGGCCGCAGCGCTCAAAGCCAAGATACTTTGACCCTATCATTACATCAAATATATTTACGAAACGGCATTTCATTGCGCTTTTCAAAACCCTGATATCTGAATCAGCGGAATGAAATATTTTTTCAACTTTGGGATCTGCGAAAATCGGAAGAATAGGCTTAAGGTCCACGGCCAGCATATCCACAACAGCATTTATATTTTCTGTAGAAAGCTGAAGCACGCACAGCCTGTCCCTATAAGAGAAAAGGCTGTTAGATTCTGTGTCTATTGAAAGATAAGGATGCGCAGCTATGCTTAAACACAAGGCATTAAAATCTTTTTGATTATTAACAAATGCATAACTCATGGAATATAATATATCATATTGAGAGACCTGCTTTAAGGACTTAAAAAAACAGTTCTGGATGCAAAACAGCCAGAACAGGAATATAGCAAAGGAATGTTTCCGCTAACAGTTTTAAGAGCTAAGGCAGGCAAAAGCAGAATATGCCGACAATTCTTTTCAACAAACCTTATGGAGTGCTTTCACAATTCACTCCTGCAGACGGACACAAGTCTCTGGCATGTTTCGGCTTGCCGAAAAAAATATATCCGGCAGGAAGGCTTGACGCTGACAGCGAAGGACTTCTGCTGCTTACATCTGAAGGCAAGCTTCAGGCTTATATTTCAGAACCTAAACATAAGCAGCCGAAAACATACTGGGCACAGGTTGAAAGGATAATAACCGAAGAAGCATTAGAAAAACTAAGAAATGGCATAATACTCAAAGACGGCCCCACAAAGCCCTGCCAAGCCAGATTAATGGAAGAACCCGGCTTGCCGCCAAGGAATCCGCCGATAAGGGAAAGAAAAACAGTCCCCACAAGCTGGGTTGAAATAATATTGACGGAAGGCAGAAACAGGCAAGCGCGAAGAATGCTTGCTTCGGTAGGCTTTCCGGTGCTAAGGCTAATAAGGCATTCCATAGGAATTTTCACGCTAGACGGCATACAAGAAGGAAAATGGCGCGAAGCTACGCAAGAGGAGATAAGAGAATTATGGAAACAAAGAAAAAAATAGGATTCATCGGGCTAGGCATAATGGGCCAGGCAATGGCTTCAAACCTTCTGAAAGCAGGCTATGAAGTATGCGTTTATAACAGAACAAGGGAAAAGACCGCCTCTTTTGCAGAAAAAGGCTGTGGGGTTTCATATACGCCAAAACAGCTGGCAGGCTGGTGCGATGTGCTGATAACAATGGTTTCAGATCCGGCAGCCGTAGATGCAGTAATGGAAGGGCCAAATGGCGGTTTTGAAGGGCTATGCAAGGGAAAAACGTTCATCAATATGAGCACGGTTTCCCCAGAATTTACGCGCCAGCTGGCAGAAAAATGTTCTAAAACAGGGATAATATTCTTAGACTGCCCTGTCTCAGGGTCAAAGCCTTTAGCCGAAGCCGGAACGCTAGTAATACTGGCAGGAGGCGAAGAAGCTGAGATATGCCGCCATGAGCCTATTCTGCTTTCAATGGGCCGCAAAGTCATCCATGCGGGCAAAGCCCCTGCCGGTTCCTATCTGAAACTATGTGTAAACCTTGTAATGGGGCATATGACATCTGCCATTGCGGAAGGCACTGAATTTGCGGAAGCATGCGGAATAAATCCTGCCCTTATGTTTGACACGCTTGACGCAAACCCGGCGCTGCAATGCAGGTATTTCAGCATGAAGCGCCCGTTGCTTCTAGATAAGAAATTTCCGCCTGCATTCCCGCTTAAGCACATGCTTAAAGACGCTAGGTTTATAATGTCAGCCGCAGAACAGAAACAGGCATACATTCCAGTAACAGAAAAAGTGCTTGAGCTCTTAGAAAAAAGCAATAACATGGGATATGGCGGCGAGGATATAAGCGCAATATACAAAGGCCTTAAAGAATATGAAAAATAAGATAAAAAGGCTGACAGCAAAATTTATTGCATTATTGCTTCGTGTAATAGAGCTTGGATACAGACACAGGAAAATCGTACTGCCAATTAATATAGTAATATGCATTCTGCTAGCATGGATATTTATAAACATGACTAGCAAAATGATTAAAGACAATACATTTTCGATAGTTTTTTCCGGCCTAACATGCCGCAAATGCAAATCTTGCAATCTTGATCCGGCAGATCTAAAAAAAATTGCGGAAAAACATCAGAAACAGTATGAACACATGATCCGCAGGCCGGCTGCAATACCAGATTATTTCTACGAGGAAGCAAAAAAAACAAACAGGAATGCGGCAAAAGAAAAAGGCGCCCAAGAGCAGGCTAAGACACAAAATTCAAAACAAAACCTGGAGCATAAAAAACAAGGCAAATAAAATCAGAGACAGCTTTATAATATAGCATGCTTTAAAAAAGCGCAGCCGCTTTCGCAGGCAGGGGCATTATCTTCATAAGTATAGAGAAGATAATGCCCTTATTATATCCCCATATTCTTGACATACTCATACGATATTTAATAAAGTTAGTATATACTAACCAATAAACAAAAAAAACAGAGCAGCCTTATTGAGGAAAAATGAAAACATTAAAAGATGCGAAAGTAGGAGAGACAGTTCAAGTCAGCAGGGTTCAAGGCTATGGCCCCGTTAGGCGCAGGATAATGGACATGGGCATAACCAAGGGCGTGAGAATTTTTATAAGAAAAGTTGCCCCCCTCGGCGATCCGATGGAACTTAATCTGCGAGGCTATGAGCTTACGCTGCGCAAGGCTGATGCTGTTATGATAGAAATATCCGCAGCGGCATAATATTCCTTAATTAGAGCTTATTGCATAAATCCACTAAGCAAAATAAAAAACAGGGTTAAAAATGATAAAGATAGCTTTAGCCGGTAATCCGAACAGCGGAAAAACAACGCTGTTCAATGTCTTGACCGGGTCAAACCAATATGTAGGCAACTGGCCAGGAGTAACCGTTGAAAAAAAAGAAGGACAGCTGAAAGGCTATGAAGATGTAACAATACAAGACCTGCCAGGCATATATTCGCTTTCCCCATATTCGCCTGAAGAGGTAGTTTCAAGAAAATATCTCGTGAATGAGCATCCCGACGCAATTTTAAACATTGTGGATGGCACAAACATTGAACGGAACTTGTATCTCACCACGCAGCTGATAGAACTGGGCTACCCGGTAGTTGTGGCTGTAAACATGATAGACCTGGTACGCAAAAAGGGCGATAAGATTGACCTTGAAAAGCTAGGGAAAGCCTTCGGTTGCCCTTGCGTGGAAATAAGCGCGCTCAAAGGCGAAGGCTGCATGAAAGCGGCAGAAAAAGCCGTTGAAATAGCCAAAAACCATCATCACGGAGAGATTCCTCATGTTTATTGCAGCAGCGTAGAGCATGCCATAGCACACATAGAGGAAAACATAGAAGATAAAGTCAAAAGCAATTATCTGCGCTGGTATTCCATAAAAGTTTTTGAAAGAGATGAGATAGTGCGCAAGGAACTGGCTCTCACTCCGGCTGAAATAGAACATTTGGAAAAACACATAAAAGCCTGCGAAGAAGAGCTTGACGATGATACGGAAAGCATAATAGCTGATCAGCGTTATAAATACATAAGCAGCATGATAAGCTCCGCCATTATCAAGAACGAAAAAGGCGGCAGCCTTTCCTTTTCGGACAAGATTGACAGAATAGTAACAAACCGCATATTGGCAATACCTATTTTCATTGCGGCAATGTTCCTTATGTATGCGATAGCCATGGGCAGCTTCCCATGGTCAATAGGCACAATAGGCACAGATTGGGCCAATGATGTATTATTCGGGCAATGGATGCCGGACTGGATAGGAAAAGGCTTGGCCGCATTAGGCGTAAGCAAATGGCTTGAAGGGCTTATTCTTGACGGAATACTGGCAGGCGTAGGCGCAGTGCTGGGCTTCGTGCCGCAGATACTAGTGCTTTCCCTGCTGCTTGCCATTCTGGAAGATATAGGCTATATGGCAAGAGTCGCTTTCATAATGGACAGACTGCTGCGAAAATTCGGCCTTTCCGGCAAATCCATAATACCTATGCTGGTGGCAACAGGCTGCGGAGTGCCTGGCATACTAGCCTCACGCACAATAGAAATGGAAAATGACCGCAAGATAACCGTAATGACAACCGGTTTCATACCATGCGGCGCTAAAATGCCTATAATCGGCCTGTTCGCCGGCGCAGTATTCGGCAATTCCCCGCTGGTGGCTACATCCGCATTCTTCATAGGCCTTGCGGCAGTAATAGTTTCAGGAGTGATACTGAAGAAATTCAGGGCTTTAGCAGGAAAGCCAGCCCCCTTTGTTATGGAACTGCCCGCCTATCACAGGCCTGCGGTCAAGAATGTGCTGCGCACCACGCTTGACAGAGGCTGGGACTTCGTGAAGAGAGCAGCCACAATAGTGCTTTTGAGCTCCATAGTATTATGGTTCCTCAAGACATACGGCATTGAAGGCGGCTCCTGGACAGCTGTAGAAGACCCGAATGATTCAGTGCTTGCCGCCCTTGGCAGATCCATTGCCTGGATATTCTATCCTCTTGGCTGGATGGGCGACATGGCTTGGAAAGCCGCTGTGGCTAGCGTAACAGGGCTTATAGCAAAAGAACAGATAGTCATGACATTCGGCTCACTGTACCATTTTGCAGGGGAAATCAGCGAAACCGGCAGAGAAATTTGGACACAGATAGGAGCTGATTTCGGGCCTGTGCGCGCTTATTCATTTCTAATCTTCAATCTTTTATGCGCTCCATGCTTTGCAGCCATAGGCGCAATTTACAAAGAAATGGGCAATGCCAGATGGACCTGGATAACAGTAGCTTATATGTGCGGTTTCGCATACCTGGTTTCAATGATAGCCTATCAGTTCGGCGGACTGTTCACAGGAGAAGCTGATTTCGGGCCTTTCACGGTTATTGCAGCCATAGCGCTTGCCACAATGCTCTATTTTGTTTTCAGAAAAGGATATGTGCCTACGTCTGAATTACAGCAGACTGGACGCCGCTACCGCAAATACATTCGCTTCAAGCGAAGACATCGCCGCTGCGATTACAAAGGATAATATGTTTTTATTATTCAATAAAACAAAGCAAATAATCCAGGCTCTGATACCGCAAAATAATTAAAGGTAAAATGGCAGAACAAGCAAGTGATAAAGATAAGCATATAAACATGGAAATAAACACTCATGACACCAGGTGATATAATAGTAATAACATCTTTGGCAGCGATTGTATTGCTGATAATCCGCTCACTTATCAAAAAAGGGAGCAGATGCCCATACTGTTGCGGAGTCAATGCCAATGGCGAAGCGTCAAGCAGCTGTTCCGCCTGTGCGGCTTGTCACTCATTCCGCACAAAAAAAATAAAAGCTAATAAACAGTATCTTCTCAAATAAATACCGGTCTTTGATCATATATCAAGTGCAATGCCTAATTTTACTGTATTAGTTACACTAGTATTCCTAACAGGAAAATAATGCTTGGCAATAGCAAAGCGTTAACAATATATTTGCCTATAGCATTATATTCCACTGCAAACTTAGCTGAATATTTTAATTCTGGCTATATTTTGTCAATGTCTTTCCAAACTATGCTAAAAGAATAATTCAAAAGCCCAGCTGGCTTATTTCATTAGTCATAGCATAATATGTCTCATTACTAGCATTTTATTTACGCATAAATTCATTTTACCCGTAAAATTTTTGCTAAAGCAAAATTTTTTTTCTGGAAACAGCTGCTTAGCTGCTTAAAAAATGGTTCATGCTTTAAGCATATGCATAATTATGAAGCATATCAGTATTTTGTTATTTTTATTTTGAACAATGGCAATTTATTTCTATAATTAAATTTAAGCATCATATTTACTATATGAAATAGTTTTAATTATATGCAGCAAATCTGCATTTTTCGCCGCGCACGGAGGCCGCAATGTTTGAGAATCTGTTAGAAGAAGTTTTAAAAAATGAAGTCTATCCAGCCATGGGATGCACGGAGCCAGTCGCAGTGGCATTTGCCGCCGCCAGCGCCGCTAAACTGCTAAGCGGACCAGTTACCGAAGTAAGAATAATAACAGATACAGCCACGTACAAGAACGGGCTTGCCGTTTCAATACCTAATACTAACGGGCGCAAGGGCAATCTGCTTGCTGCCGCTTTGGGCGCGCTAATACGCAAGCCAGATGCAGGCCCAGAGATTTTCAAGCACATAACCGGTGAAATAGACGAGGCGAAAAAGCTCATATCAGCAGGAATGGCTTCCATAAAAACAGACACTAAAAAACATGGCATTTATATATCGGCAGAAATTTTTTCAGGCAAAGAAAAAGCCTGCTGCATACTCAAAAACAGCCATAAGGAAATATCATATCTTGAACATGAAGGCAAAGTTCTGATAAGCAATAAGAAATCAAACAAGCAGACCTGCCGGCAGTATAAAAACGATCTGAAAAAAGCCACGCTTAAAGACCTTTGCAAGGCAGCGGAAAATGCAACGCCTGAACAGCTGGAATATATAAAAAAAGGCGTTGAGATGAATCTGTCCGCCAGCAAAAAAGGCCTGGAACTAAAAAAAGTAGGGTATTACCTTAATGATCTCATAGAAAAAGGGTTCATGAAAGAAGATGTTTTTTCAAAGGCTAAGCGCATGGCAGCAGCAGCAACGGATGCCAGAATGGCCGGCATACCTGTGCCGGTAATGTCTAGCGGGGAATCAGGCAATCAGGGAGTGGTAGCAATACTTGTGCCATGGATAGTAGGAACAAGCGCAGGCCGCAAGGAAGAAAAGATATTAAAAAGCATAGCACTCTCCCACCTGGTCAATTCTTATATAAAAGTGTTCACTGGCGAGCTTGCCCCTATATGCGGCTGCGCGGTTGCCGCCGGAGTAGGCGCAGCAGTCGCCATAGTGTGGCAGTTCTGCAAGGCAAACACGCATAAGATGTCTCTGGCCGTAAACACCATTATCAGCGATATAGGCGGCACATTGTGCGACGGCGCAAAAAGCGGCTGTTCGCTTAAAGTGGCTTCCTCAGCGGATTCAGCCATAAGGGCCTCTTATATGGCCATACATGGAGAAGGCATAACCGAGCAGGAGGGATTCATAGGCTCAAACGGTGAAGAGACGATAAAAAACATGGCCCGCATTTCCTGCACAGGCATGAGCAAGGTAGACAATATTATCCTAGACATAATGGCAGGAAAGAATTGCATGAACTAAAAATCGCAACAAATATTAAGTCTTTTCATTTAGCTGGCCGCCGAAGCCCAGAAATTTTTCACTTATCAGAGTTTCGGCATAAAGCATACAGTCCAGACGCTGTATAGAATGCCAATGCTTGATTAATGCCGCACATTATTAGCATAATTATTTTATTAGTATTTATTTTTACTTTTTTAATTTTGCATTTAGGAGCAGATAATGTCTGAAGAAAATAAAGCCCCTGAATCGGGCAGCAGTTTCAGCATAGCTTTTAAATTTCTTACCGATGCTAAAAGGAAAGCCCTTTCCTCTTATTATGCTTTCGCGCGCGCAGTTGATGACATTGTGGATGACACGCAAAAAAGCACCGAACAGAAAAAAGAGGAGCTTATGGCATGGCGTAAAAAAATAGACGGCATTTTTATAGGCCAGATTCCTGAAAATGACACGCTATGCCAAAATCTTGCGGAAACATGCGTATTCTATAATCTGAAGAAAGAACATTTCACTCTTTTGATAGAAGGAATGGAACTGGACCTTACCAAACATGAATATGCGACAATAGAAGATTTGGAATATTATATGTACAGGGTAGCCGGAGTTGTAGGCGAAGTATGCCTGCGCATATTTGAATACAGAAATGGCAATGACGCAGACTCTGAAAATGAGGAAAACTCAAAAGCTATAGCAAGAATGCACGGATATGCCGTTCAGCTAACCAATATAATAAGAGATGTTAGGGAAGACTATGAATCTGGCAGAGTATATATTCCATACCAGGATCTTGCGCGTTTCAGCTGCGACAAGGAAAACTTTTCCAAACCGGGATATTCAAAGGAATTTACGGATTTAATGACCTTTGAGGCAGAACGCGCTAAAAAATACTATATGGATACGCTTGCCTTAGTAAACAAAAAACTAGCCGGACAATTTTTCCCTTCTCTCATAATATGGCAAGTATACTATGACCTATTGCTTAAAATAGAAAAAAGCGGTTTCCATGTAAAAGAAGGAAAAGTAAAAACAACAAAAGGCGAAAAAATATCCTCGCTTATCAAAGCGATGCTGAAAAGCCTGAAAATGCGTATTTCATGAGGCTGCAATGTTAAAGAATGATGCCTGGATAAGGGAAATGTGCAGAAAGCATGGCATGATAGAGCCATACTGCGAAAAGCTTGAAGCCAAAGGGAAAATTTCTTATGGTCTTTCATCATATGGCTATGACATAAGAGTGTCAGACGAATACAAGGTATTCACAGATGTTCATAACTGCATTGTTGACCCTAAAAATTTTGATGACAGGTCTTTTGTTGACATAAAAGCCCCGAGCTGCATTGTCCCAGCCCATTCGTTCGCTTTAGCCCGCTCAGTGGAATATTTCAGAATTCCACGCGAGGTTATAGGCCTGTGCATAGGCAAAAGCACATACGCGCGCTGCGGCATAGTTGTAAACATAACGCCGCTTGAGCCTGAATGGGAAGGACATCTGACGCTTGAAATATCAAACACAACGCCGCTGCCAGCGAAAATTTATTCAAATGAAGGAATATCACAGCTGATTTTCCTAGAAGCTGACAAAGAATGCGAAATTTCTTATAAAGACCGCAATGGAAAATATCAGCTCCAGCGCGGAGTTACGCTCCCTAGGATACTAACAAAGGAGAAATAATGCAATTAAAAGCCCTTTTCAGCAAATTAATGATTATCTGTCCGGCTCTTCTGCTGCCGTCATTCGCTCATGCAGGAGCAGCAGAAGAGCTGCAGAAAGCAAAATTTGAAGAGAGGGCTCATTCCGAAGAAGCAGCTTTTGATGCCGCAATGGACGGACTTAGGAAATTTCCTAATGACAGAAATCTTTTCTTATATGCGCTAGACCTTTCATCTTATGCAAACAAAAGCCAGCTTACCTCACTGGAAACAACAGCTTCGTCAATGGAAAAAAAATACCCTAAAGACTATGCATGGAATTTGGGGATTTGCAAATTTAAAAGAATGAAAGGCAAGCCTGATGAAGGCTTGCAGAACTGCCTTAAAGCTATGCAATATGGCAAAGGTGAATTTAAGCCTAACCTGGAAGCGGCAAAGACATATATGGCCATGGGCATATATGACAGGGCGGAAGAGCTTATTTCAAGCGCTCTAGAAATAAACCCTACGGATTTTGAAGCGCTTTATTCCAAAGGAGAAATTTACGAAGCTCAGGATCTGTTCATAAAAGCGAAAAAAGCTTATGCCACAGCGCTTGCCTCAGCAGGAGAAGACATATCAGCAAAAGCAGATGCCAATGCCGCAAAAGCATCGGCAGCAATGAAAAGGGTTTCAAACAAGCAGAAAAAAACAAACAGCATGGCAACGGCAAAAAAAGCCAAAGAAAACAAAGGCGAAGAAGCAGTAGCCTGCATGAAAAAATTTAATGAAGAGGCTGAAAAAGAAGACTTTATTGCCGCTGCCGCAACAGGACGACGCTGCCGCAAAATAGATAATAGAAACCTGGAGCTTGCATCAAAGCTGGCAGATGTCCTCGTTAATGCCGGAGAATACGAAGAGGCTATTGATGAATATGAAAGGGCGCAGAAATTAACAGGCAATGAGCATGCCAAGCATGCCAGGCTCTGCATAAAAGAAGCCGAAACGCTTATCCGTCTTGAAGACAGGTCAGCGGCAGATCAGAAATACCGCATGGCAGCCGCTGCAGCGCCATTTGATGAAAAAATTCTTTTAGAGGTGGCAGACTATTTCCTTGCCCAGTCAATGTATAAAGAAGCGCTTCATTATTTCTCTTTAGTCATTCAGATTTCTCCTAACAACAGGGAAGCCATTATAAACGCTGATAAGCTGAAAGTTGACCTTATGAGCGATGAGGAAATACTGGAAGAATTAAAAACAAGGGGTGCCGTTAATCAAAGGACCACCGTTGACATGCTATCAGAAGAACACTTAAGGCTGCACCGCAACATGAGGGCAGCAGAAGCAAATGGGGCTGTCGAGGTCGTTCGCGGAAAATTCCCCGGCAGGCCTGGGCTTTATTATGAAGACTCAGAAAACGGCCTTAAATTCAGGCTTACGATGCAGGGATACAATGCCTATGCCCGCACCGTAAGCCGCGATGCGCTGAAATTCTTTGAAAAAAAAGGCATAAATCTAAGGGAAATATTTAAGCTGCGCGATGCAAACGGGGATCTTATTTTTGACAAAAACGGACAAATAACGCCTGAAGGCATAAACGCATGGAGCGAGGCCGCGTCAACCGGAAAAACAACCTGGATTTTTTCATACCAGCCCGTTCCAGGCAGCCGCAAACAGATTAAGGCAAGCAGAGAAATAACAAGCCTGGTGAAGAGCGGCTATAGGGAAATATCAGAGCCGGAATATCTTTGGCTGCTCAAAGCCACAAACTGCCCGGATCATGTTCTTAAAGGCGATCAAGTAAAACTGAAAGAAATTAATGACGGGGCAATGACTCATTACCTGCTCTGCTATATAGAAAATTCAGGCTGCATGAATCCAATAAATAAAGGCCTGCCCAGCTATATAGAAAGATACAGGAACGGAGACACATCTGTGTCTAGCGGAAAATCCACCTCATTTTTCGGCACGGGAGGCGTTAAGCAGTACAGATTCTGCGAAGAAGGAAAGATATGGATGAATTAGCAAAAAATCTTGGCATGCTTAAATGCTAAATACATGCCGTTCAGCAAATTGCAGAGAATAAAAAAATTTGCTAATATATATCGTACTATGATACAGAGAACAACACTTCCAAAGGTTGATGTAATGGAGAAGAGCCGCCAGTGGCATTTTCTCGATGCGTCAAACCAGGTATTAGGCAGACTTGCCACAAAAATTGCCGTGCTTTTAGCCGGCAAACACAAACGCGATTTCGCGCCGCAGACAGATTGCGGTGATTTTGTTGTCGTTACCAACATCGATAAGATTCGGATCACAGGCAACAAAGCGGAAGACAAATTCTACTTCCGCCATTCCGGCTATGCCGGCGGGGCTAAAACCATCCCTTACAAGAGACAGATGGAACAGGATTCCACCAAAGTGCTTGAGCTCGCCGTTTACCGCATGCTGGACAACAACAAAATGCGCGCAAAACGCATGAAACGCCTCCGCCTTTTTAAAGGTGAGCAGACGCAGTTCAAAGCGGCCAAAACGGCCAAATAATTCAAGCAGGATTAACAAATGGAAAAACAGAATTATATTTCAGCAACAGGCAGGCGCAAAACTTCTATAGCTCAAGTGCGTCTTTTCCAGAACGGAGAAGGCAAAATAGCTATAAATGGAAAAACACTTGAAGAATACTTCGGAAATATTCCGCGTCTTGCGTATGTTGTAAATTCACCTTTCAGCCTCACAAAAGACCAGAAATTTGACTGCACAGCCAAAGTAGAGGGCGGCGGCCCATCCAGCCAGGCGGGAGCAATCCGCCATGGCATTGCCCGCGCCATCGCTAAGCTTGGAGATGATTTCCATGCTACGATGAAAAAGGCAGGATTCCTCACTCGCGACCCCCGCATGGTTGAGAGAAAGAAACCTGGCCAGCCGAAAGCAAGAAGACGCTTCCAGTTCTCAAAACGCTGATACTCTGTATCCGGAAGCAACAAAAAAAAGGAAGGCTTGCCCCGCCTTCCTTTTTTTTATTTTAATATTAATAATGGTGGCCAAATAAATTACAGTTCCATAAATAGCCAAAAAACAAGGAGAAACAATGAAATTACTCTCAAGCATATTCCTATCCTTAGCTCTGGCAATGCCTGCTTCTGCGGGGACAGTAGTAATATACCATACCAGTGATGTTCATGGAGGATACTCCGTGCATCAGGCAAAACGCAATGGAGAGCAGAAACCCATAGGCGGCTTCGCAGCGCTTGCTTCGCTTATACACAAAGAAAAAAATCCATACCTGCTTTTAGATTCCGGAGACACTTTCCAAGGTACGCCGGAAGGAAATTTTTCTAAAGGCGCTGCCACAGTAGAGCTTATGAACCTGCTTGGATATTCAGCAATGGTTCCCGGCAATCACGATTTTGACTATGGCATAGACGTGCTAAAAAAAATGGCAAAGGGTTTCAACTTTCCTGTGCTTAGCACAAATATGTATGAAAAAGCAACAAAAAAGACCCCCAGCTTCACTCATCCATATACAATACGCATAGTCGGAGGCTATAAAATAGCAATATTGGGCATAGTAGGAACGCACACTGCCACTTCCACGCTGCCAGCAAATGTGAAAGATTACTATTTTGGCGATGAGACTAAAGAAGCAAAAAAATGGGTAAAGAAAATAATGCGCAAAGAAAAGCCGGATGCAATCATAATCCTTGCGCATTTTGGTCTTGGCGGCCCATACGGCGGAAAGAGAACAGAAGTAAAGCAGATACTGCCTGAAATGGAACAGTCAGGCACTCTTGCGGTAGCAAGAGCCATAAAAGGCTATCCTGCCGTTATCTTCGGCGGGCATAATCACTCAGCCTTTTATACAAGCTATAAAGACGAGCAGTCCGGCATACTTCTAACGGAAAGCGGATCTCATCTTTATAATGCCTCAAGAGTAGAACTAGAATTTGACGATGAAACACGCAAGCTCAAAAACACATCCGGCAAACTCATTGAGCTTTGGACAGAAGACACAGGCAGCGAAGAATATGTTCTGCCCACAATCCAGAAATACAAAGATGAAGCCGATGCAGTCATGAATCAGGAAATAAGCTATACAGACATAGACCTGGACCGCAATTTCCGCGATGGCGGCATTGACAATATGGCCGGAGACTGGTTTGCGGATGCAATGCGCCGCCAGGCCAAAACAGACATAGGCGTTCAGAATAGCGGCGGAGTGCGCACAAACATAGCAAAAGGCAAGATCACCTTCCGCGATGTTTATCAGATAATGCCTTTTGACAATACTCTTGTTGTTACTGAACTTACAGGCCAGCAGGTATTTGACATGGTAAACAAGAGCATTCATCTCAAAGGCGGCCAGCCAACCACAACGCTTCAGTTCTCCGGAATAAAAGCTCTCTGGAAAGTAAAGGAAGAAAATGCTGCTACCAATGAGCCTGCCAAGACAGAAGTCATTGAAGTAAGCCTCTGCGGCAATACCTGCGACAGTGAAAACCCGGTGTTCACTCCTATTGACTATACAAAAACATATCGCATAGCCACCAATAATTATCTCGTAGGCGGCGGAAATGGCGGAGACATATTGGGACAGGGCAATATAAAAGAAGACAATCAGCGCGTGCTGCGCGATTATCTGATTGATGACCTGAAAGCCAATCCCGTTAAGGTTGCGCCTTATGGGCCTCGCCTTGTTCAGGTAAAATAAGCAGCAATGGAAAAATTGCGGCTTTTAGCCGCCATGCTGCTAATGCTGGGCGCATGCGCGAAAAAAGAAAGTTTCGTTATTTTTTCTACCGCGCGCGCCCAGGGCAGCATACAGGCGCCTGATGACTGCTTCAAACAGGGAAGCTGCGGCGGTTTCCCTGCATTAAAAAACATATACGGCAGGGAAACGCTGCCAAAGCTTATAGTGGATCTAGGCAACTGGTCCGCAGACACTCCGGCTGGAAGGCTTACCAAAGGCTCTGATGTGCTGGAAATGATGAATGCTTTTCCTTATTCAGCCGCAGCCCCAGGCATAACAGACATAAACCTGCCGGCAAAAGATTTTGACAGGCTGGCAGACAATGCCAAATTTCCGCTTATAGCAACTAATCTGTATTTAAGAAATGGCCAGCGCCAGCCCGGATTGCCGCAGTATCATATAATAGACATAAACGGACATAAGATAGGATTTTTCTCAGTTCTGCTAGCAAATCCAGAGAGTCCCGAAAGACAGAAGAATTATGCCCGATTCCGTCTGGAAAAAGGCAGCTTTGACGCCAATCTGGCAATAAACGCCATGAAAAAAGAAGGCGCAAAAATAATAGTAATGCTGCTTTCCATTGATCCTAAAGCAAAATCAGACAAGGGCTATTACAAAAAATTCCTTAGCCAGGCAAAAAGGACCAGCCTTATAATAACAGACGATCCTGAAGTAAAAAAAACATTCCGCTCTGGCAACACCTGGATCATTCCAGCCGGGAAGGGCAATAAGAAAGTAGAACGCACTGAAATATCATTCAGCCGAGAAAGCGGAAAAATCTCTTCCATCAATTCAAAAACCATAGACATAGATCCGCTCAGATACAAAGAAGATCAGGAACTTCATAATATAGCTGTCCGGTATCAGATATCGGAAAAAAAACATTTCTCAAAAAAAATAGGAACATTGCGTTCCCCCCTGCCGCTAAAGGCTTCAGGAATGTATCCTATGGCAAATTTCTCTGCGGACTGCATAAGGAGATGGGCCAGGACGAATGCTTCGCTAATGCCTCTTTCCGAACCGGCCAGCCCATTTTCCAGCACCACGGTAAGGCTTCAAGACTTATATTCTTCTTTTCCTAAAGACTCAAGCATTGTTTTCGTTAAAATACGGGGAGAGAACCTGATTGATTCCATAAGACAGCTTCCAAAAGACAGCTTTACTGTTTCAGGACTGAAGTTATATTATGCCGCTGAAGGCAATAAAACCGCAAAGATGGAAAAGATAGAAAGCGATGCAGGCCCAATAAAGCCAGAAAAAATATATCATGTTTCTGTGCCTGATTCTATGATAACGGCAGAAAACACTTCGCTGCTTGCCAATGCCGCGGAATTTGCAAATTCAAAACGCCCTACCAGGGAAGTGATTCGCTGGTGCATTTCATCTAAATATGCTTTTACGCCATTTACTGAAAGAATTTTCATAAAAAGAGGAAAATGAAATGACAGGCGGCAATCAATACCCATATCCTTATCCCCCCTATCCTCCTTATCAGCCGCCAAAAGAAAAATCTTTTTTCTCAAGGCTTTTTTTTAAAATAAAGATAACTGTTTCAATAATAAGCCTGTGGGCATTATGTTACAGCATTAACAGCATAATGAAAAATTCCATAGCCATTGAGTACGATGGCGGACTGGCAGATTCCACGAAGTCATGGGCAGCAGCACAAGAATCCGGGCTAAAGCAAGGCAACTCTAAGTTTTGGGAAATGCTAAATGCCTCAGCAGAAAAAGACCTGGCAAAGCCTGTGCCAAGCCTTATGTGCCTGGCCGCAAAAACAATGGGCATTAGGGTTATTGTGCTTTGCGACAGGGAAAACTATGGAGGAGACATTCTTAAAAACACATGGAAAAGGCTGCCTTCTGAAATATATTTCACGCCAGAGCCGAATGATAAGTATATTCTGCTGGAAAAAGAGAAGCCGTTCTTTTTTGCCGCATCATCTGATGAAGGGCTTGCCCAAGCTATGAAAGCCGGCATAAGGCCTCTGCGCATAAAAAAAGCAGAACAGACAAAAGTCCCCGGCACATACACTCCAGGCAAATTTGGAGAAAAATTAATTCCGTTCTCACATCTTAAATAGAAATTTATAAACATCTCAAATAAAAAGTTAAGGAAGACATAATGAGAAAAACAGTTTTATTATTCGGCACAAGCATATTTTTTATTTCAGCAGCAGCCTCAATATCAGCTCAGCCACAGAATTCAAAAAAATGGTTTACTAACGCAGCTGAAGAAGCAGGACTGTCCGACACGAGCATGCAAAATGGAATATGGGCCGACATAAACGGCGACGGATGGGACGATCTCATTATAACAGGCAAAGACGGAACAACAAAGACAAAAGTGCTGCTTAACGAGGAAAAAGACGGCAAAAGAACATTCAGGGATTTCACCGAAGAATCCGGCCTTGCCAAAGACCCTGCATTCCCCGGCATGGAAAGGCAGGCTGCTTTCTTTACTGCCGCAGATATAAACAATGACGGTTTTACAGACATATTCTCCGCCATATATTGCGAATATGACAAGCCTAAAACTGATAAAGCAGGGAATATTCTTAAAGATGAAGCCGGGAACATTATATATGAAAAAAAAGACGACGGCTTGAGATCACAGATATATCTAAACGACGGCAATGGCCATTTTGCTCAGGTTTCAGGAAATAATTTTCCTCCTGAAACTGTTTCCTCAGCATTATTCATGGACTATGACAAGGATGGAAATTTAGACCTGTTCACAGGCAGCTGGTACAAAGAATACGGAATATCGCTAATCTGCTATCCGTCCAGGCTTTACAAAGGCAATGGCGACGGAACCTTCACAGATATAACAGAAAAAGCAGGCCTGCTCACAAAGGAAACAGAAGGCAAAACGGATTCAAGCAGGCCAGTATACGGAGTTTCCCATGGAGACTGGAATAATGACGGATATGAAGACATATTCGTATCAGTATATGGCCGCCAGGCAAACAGGCTTTGGAAAAACAATGGAAACGGAACTTTCACAGATATAGCGAAAAAAACGCATTTTGACGGTGATGAAATACGCCATGGCCTGTATCCTGAATGGCTTAAGTCCAGCCGCCAGCCGGAAAAGGAATTCCGCTCTCATGGCAATACATTCTCTGCCGCCCCGGCTGACTATGACAATGACGGAGATTTAGACATTTTCCTCGGAGAAATAACGCATGGCTGGGCAGGCAACTCATCTGATCGCTCAAGCCTGCTCGTGAACGGCGGCAAGAAAAAAGATTTTTCATTTACCCGCTACCCAGATCTGCTGAACAGGGTTCACCAGCACCCGGATAACTGGAATCAGGGAGACATGCGGGCAAGCTGGGCAGATTTTGACAATGACGGAAAACAGGATCTGCTGCTCTCCAGCGGGGATTATCCTGACGGCCAGTACCTGCGACTGTACAGCGCTAAAAAACCGCTTGTGTTTGAAGAAAAGACAGAGCTTGCTGGCTTTGACTGGGAAAGCTCCGCAGGCATTTCAATAGCCGACTATAATAATGACGGCTGCATGGACATAATAGCAGGCAAATCCTGGATGCGCATGCCTGCGGAAAAAAGACAAGGCAGGGTTCCCTCTCCCGCTCTTTTCCTGAATGCTTGCGATAATGGCAATGGCTGGCTTCATATAACCTTAAAAGGCAAAGGCAAAGGCTTTACGGCAAAAAGCCCTGCCGGCACTAAAGCCATTCTTAGAACAGGCTTTCTTTTCCCTAAACGGCAGATGCGTTTTGTAAAAACATCTCACGGACACTCCGGCCTTGCGGATTCGCAGCGGCTGCACTTCGGCCTTGGCAAAAACAAAAAAGCTTCGCTTACTGTGGAATGGAACAGCGGCAAAGCAATATACAGGAATCTTCCGGCCAATCATTTCATCAGAATCACTGAGGGGAATCCGCTGCCGGAAATATCAGAAAAGCCCTTTGCTAACTGATAAGCCTAATACTGGAAAATAAATATTAATTTTAGAAGATAAATAAAGCGCAACACATAAACAAATGCCGCTTCCGATATTAGAAAAAAAAACTGAAATAACAGAAAAACTGCTTGCGGAGCGGAGACTTGCGCTTGCAGCTCCTGCCGGCTCCGGCAAATCTACGCAGGTTCCGCAGATGCTGCTGGAATGCGGAAAAATAAAAGGACTTATAGCCGTGCTTCAGCCGCGCCGTCTTGCCGCCAGAATGCTAGCAAAGCGCATTTCTCAAGAACGTAATTCTGAGCTGGGCAAAGAAACAGGCTACAGGGTAAGGCTGGAAGACAAAACCAGCCGGGAAACTAAAATAGTATTTGAAACAGACGGCATATTATTGCGGGATTTAATACGGGATCCAAAACTGCAAAAATACGGTTGCATAATATTTGATGAATTTCACGAAAGGCACATAGCGTCAGACATTGCCCTTGCGGCCTGCCTTGAATTACAGAAAAAATCCAGGCCAGACCTGTTAATAGCGGTAATGTCCGCAACCTTAGACATAAAAAAAATATCAGCTTATATGGCCCCTTGCGGAACAGTAATCGCAGAAGGCCGAATGTATCCTGTCGCAATAAAATACTGCGACAGCATCTCTGCAAAAATGCCTATATGGGAAAGCGCAGCCAAAGCAGCGGCAATGCTTACAAAACAGACTGAAAGGCATACTCTTATTTTTATGCCTGGAGCATACGAGATAAACAGAACCATAGAGGAATTGAAAAAAAGACCTGCGCTCAATGATTTTCAGATAAATGCCCTGCATGGCAGCATGCGCAATGAAGCGCAAGATCAGGCTTTAGCGGAAACAGGCCGACGCAAGATAATAGTATCCACTAACATAGCGGAAACATCTTTAACCATAGACGGAGTGTCGCTGGTAATAGACAGCGGAAAAGCAAGAATTGCCAGATATGACGCGTCAAGAGCAATGAACATATTGTCCATAGAAAAAATAACAAAAGCCTCCGCCGCGCAACGCGCCGGACGGGCCGGGAGAACAGGCCCCGGCTTATGCTTGCGGCTATGGACAGAATTTGAAAACCGCGCATTAAAGCCGGATTCAGAGCCGGAACTGCTTCGCCTTGATTTAAGCGAAGCCCTGCTGATATTAAAAGCCTGCGGATATAAACATTTTCAAGATCTTTCCTGGCTTGACATGCCAGACAGCCGCGATATAGAAAAAGCTGAAGCTCTGCTTGCAATGCTTGGAGCGGCAGATAAAAATGGCGAGCTGACCGCAAATGGCAGAAGCATGGCATGGCTTCCCGTCCCTCCCAGACATGCCAGAATGCTGCTGGAAGGCATAAGACAGGGCTGCGCCGCGGAGTGTTCTCTTATAGCCGCTGCCGCGCAAGGCAAGCAGATATGGATTAACAATAAACAGCGTGAAAATGACTCATATTCAGACCTTTCTGCCTGCGCAAGCGCTCTGCGGCAGTGCGAGGCGGAAAACTTCTCATTTCAGGCCTGCGAGCGCCTAGGCATAGACAGAAATGCCGCCAGGGAAGCATGCATGCTGGCAAAAAGCCTTTCGTCAAGCATTGAAAACATAAAAGCAAGCAATGCTCCAGAATGCAATGCATTAATTTCTCCAGGCAAAAGATTAACTAAAGCCTTTCTTACGGCCTTTCCCGACAGAATAGCCGCGCTTATTCCCGGCTCTGAAAAGAGATATGCGCTTCCAGGCGGAAGAAAAGCCAGTCTTGACCAGAATAGTGCCGCAAACGGCGCAAAAATAATCGTGGCTGGAGAAGCTTTGGAAAAACA
>JAILAB010000057.1 GCA_024681855.1 Elusimicrobiales bacterium | reverse complement strand
AATTAAAAAATATAATTTTATTAGAGATTATTTATAAATATCTTTTTGTTTAGATGATTTGATGCACAATATTAAAAAATTATTATGATAGTAAAAATCTGGCAAGTGTATTAATCTGCTAATGATGATGTTTGTGCAGTGTATTAATTTATTTTAAATTTTATATATTATTTTAATATAAATATATTTAATATATTATTTACTAATTTCCTGGGCCATTGAATGGGCCAGCAGCGCGGCTTTTTGAAATCCTTCTTCTGTGAGCATGTAGATTCGATTTCGCTTTGTTCCTTCATGCCTTATATATCCAAGGCTAATATAGTTTGTTAATACTCTGTCTAGCCTTGGAGGCTGGAATCCTGAGGATTTCAGCATTCTTGATAAAGCCAATGCTGTTATCCCTTTTATATTCTGTAGCTGTTGCTCTGCTGCCAATAATATAATTATGGCATCTGCTGGAAGCATGGTTATTGGCCTTGATATTAATATCAGCCGTCCGTCTTTCCCTGTTTTCGTTATTTTCTGCCAGTCATTTTCATTGACATGATTATAATGTCCGTTATCGCCAGTTTCTCCTTTTTGAACTGTTACTGGGAA
The DNA here is from genome assembly GCA_024681855.1 of Elusimicrobiales bacterium. Classification (GTDB taxonomy): domain Bacteria; phylum Elusimicrobiota; class Elusimicrobia; order Elusimicrobiales; family UBA9959; genus CACZRG01. Next base: position 51,143 of record JAILAB010000057.1, on the reverse strand, counting down.
CGAACCATAAGTATTAGTTTCCGTTTCCTCATCTTTTTTTGAAACTGAATAATTTATCATGTCTTTTTTTAATACTTCTGTATTTGATGAGTGTTTGAAATTTTCTTCATCTTGATTGATTTTTTTTGAATATAGAGTATTTATAAAGAAATTTAAAAATTTTTCTTTTTCGGCTATGATAAATGATTCTGGGCCTTCTGCCTCAAATTCGGCTCCGGACGGTATTTTTATTCTTATTTTGAATTTGTCATTATTGTTCATATCTAAAAGTTTTTATGGCCAAACGAGGCAAGTCATTTAATTAACCTTATTAGTCATATTATACATGAATGTTTGTTATATGTCAAGTTATGTCATTATATGCCGTTAATTGTTGTAAGCAATTGGAGAGGTTTTAAATATTTTATAACCAAACAGGCTGGAATTTACCTTTTATTATGATGGATCAGTTTAAAGCAGAATTTCTATAAAAATTTACTGACATATAAATTATACTTATATGTCAATAATTATTGACATATAAACTTAGAATTAGCATAAACATTTTTTATTTCTTCCCCCCTCTCGTTTTATTTGTTTTTTTTCTTTAATAATTTTTTTAAAATGCGTTATAATGGCTTTTTATTTGTTTTGCGATAAATAACATTCTGAAATGGCTTAAAATTGATTTTAGCAGCTTGCTTAAAAATAAGTTTTTTGTTTTTTTTGAGAGCAAATATCAAGGAAATAAAAAAGCATCCAATTAAAAGGATGCTTTTTCACTCCTGCGCTTGAATTAGAGCAGGTTTTATCTTAAACTTAAAGATGTTATTTATTCTCTTCTTTTTGGCTTGTATTATTTACTTGAGCTTTTTCTTCCTTTTTATTTTTTTGTGAAGATTCTTTTTCCTTTTCTGGTTTCGCTTTTTTTATAATCTTTTTTTTGTTTTTATCCTTATTTTTAGTTTTATCTGTTTTTTTAGTTTCTTCTTCTGTGTTTATTTTTTTGTCGTTTTGTTCATCTTTTTTTTCAGATGAGTCTTTTTTCTCTTGTTCTGCTTTTTTTTCTGCTAATCTTGCTTCTCTTTTTTCTTTTGCGGATTTTTTTCTTTCCTTTTCTTTTTTCTTTCTTTTTTCAGTTTCCTCAAAAGTTTTTTTTCTGGATTTTAAGAAAGAATTTGTCTTATTTTTTATTGCCTTATCTTCCTTCTTATCGAATGTTTGTTCGGATCTGTTAGCTTCGGCATTATTTTCCTGTTCAACCATTTTCACTAAATCGCTTTCAAATACATTTTCCATATTATAGTTTTCATGCCGTCTTTCTATTATATCGCTGTACTCCCATTTTTCTGATTCAAGAGAATCTGAAAATTCATATAAGCCGGCATATAATGGAGTCTGAATAAGTATTAGGGATAATGCAATAAAAAAAAGTGTTTTTCTTTTCATATAATCATTGTAGAATATTTGAGATAATAAAAAAACACCTTACATGATGCAAGGTGTTTTTTTTTCGTAGCAAAGAGGAGAAAAAATTATTTATTTTCAGCTGCTGCGGCTTTTCCAGCTTTTACGCTGTTTACAACAACTTCTGCTAAAGCCTGATATTCTTCCGGCAATCCCTCTATTGCGAGTTTTTCCGCACATATTTTGGAAATTGATCTTGCTGTTGTTTTAAATTTTTGCGTGTATATGCTGCCGTCTGCTAACATCGCTGTAGCTTCCGTCAACATGCATGCCTGCATTTTAGCATTAGCAGTTGCGGCATGATTTTTTATAGCTGAATTAGCGGCAGCATTATTTGTTGTTCCCATTGTGGCACAAGAGGAAATAGCGATAGAGGCTAATGTTAAGACAATAAGTTTTTTCATTTTAATCTCCATTATAACTGCTAATATAATTATAGCAATAAATAGACTGTTTAATCAAAAAAAGAAGGCCTCTTTTAAAGAAAAATATTGATACAATGTAATTATAAAGAATGCATATATTACTCATCGTCTTGAATTTTTTTCAGGACCTCTTTAAACCGCAGAGATGCTGAAACAAATTCAGCATGACGGGAAAATTATAAAATCAATAATCTTCTTATAAAGAGCGAAAAGAATATTGAAGATCTGAATTATTGAGTATGCGAATTATTTTTTCTTGAATATGAAATTATAAATTCCTGCGGCAATTAGGGATATATGCCAAGAGCTAATTCTTATTATTTTAAGCCGCCAAAAATATTTAAAATACCGTCGTATTGAGCATAGCAGAATATATTGTCATTATTTTTCACTATATATTTTTTGTGTCGGCTTAATTATATTTTGCAAAAAAAAAGCACAGTTTAAACTGTGCTTTTCGGGGTGCCGGGAATCGGACCCGGAACCTTTCGCACCCCAAGCGAACGCTCTACCATTGAGCCACACCCCGTGTGTTTATAACATATATTATAACAAAAAAAAATATAGCATGCAAGGAGGTTTTAGTGTTGTTTTAGTATTTTCATAAGATCCTGCAATTCTTTTTTTACTTCTATTAGCATATCTTTTCTTCTAGAGGCTTTGCTTATCTCTGCAGCGTTATCTTGTGCAGCATTTTTGTTTTTTTGCCTTGAGGATAATAGCTGTTTTATTCCTTTTGAAGAATATCCCTGCTTGAACAGATCTCGGATTAATGCTCCTCGCTGAATATCTCTGCGCCTGTATCTTCTATGCCCGCTGCTGATTCTCATTGGAATTAATAGTTTTTGTTTTTCCCAATAACGCAGCTCATGCTCAGGCACGCCTATTTCTCTTGCCGCCTCTCCTGTGGTAAAATATTCTGGCAGAATTTCGCTTGTTCCGCTCATTGTATTTTTATGAGATTTTTTGCTGCCTTAAAACGTATGGAAAGCCTTGTTTTTGTTATTATTGGCTCTTTGGTTTTGGGATTTTCCATAGTTCTAGGACTTATTTCCTTAGGAATAAAAGTGCCGAAATTAGAAATAATTACTTTCTTTTTTTCTCTTAAAGCTTGTTCAATGATTTCAAATGTCATGCGCACGGCAAGCTGTGCATCTTTTTCAGTGGGGAAATATGCCGACAGCTGCTTGATCACATCTAGCCTGTTTATGCTTGGCAAGTCTCTAATTTTTTTTTCAGGCATGATGATCTTTGTCCTGTCCCTTATCTTCTCCCGTATGTTTTTTCTTTTTCATCAGATTGTTAATTATGTCGGAAGGCTTTAGATTTGACAAATTATGCTTAAACTGGCGCACTTCTTCTTCTGAAATAGGTTTTGCCAAGGTTTGCGCTTTTTCAAAAACCTGCTCATGAACAAGTATCGGGCAACCGAAGCGCACTGCAAGAGCTAATGCGTCAGATGGGCGGGCATCCATTTTGAAGCTATCTTTCTTATTGGAAGATTTTTCTATGAAAAGATATGCAAAGAAAGTTTTGTTGCTTATGTCGCTTATGCAAACGTTTCTTATTGAAAGCCCTGTTTTTTTTAGAATATTAAAAAGCAGGTCATGCGTCATTGGCCTTGGAGCCGGATAGCCTGAAAGTTTTATTGCTATTGACTGAGCTTCAGCCGGCCCTATCCATATAGGAAGTATGCGGCTTCCATTGATTTCGTCTAGGAATATTATGGATTCGGTAAGACTGGCAGCTATGGAATATATCCGGGCTTCAGAGTAAGGGCCGCTTTCAATTTTTTTCATATCGTTTTTGTATTAGTTATTTCAGGGCTGAACCCCGCAGCTTTCAGTATTGAAACTGGCTCCTTGTTTTCATAGACTATTTTATAAATCGCATCTATAACCGGTGATTTTATATGATTAACAAGGCATAAGGCTTTTATGTTTTTTATTGCTTCCCTGCCTTCCACTACTGTCTTGATTTTCTTTAGAGCCTGTTCAGCCGATAAGCCTTTGCCTATCTCTTTGCCGAAGCGGAAATTTCTGGATTTTTCAGATGTAGCCGTGAGCAGCAGGTCTCCCATGCCCGTAAGTCCCCAGGCAGTATCCTGCTTGCCTCCCATGGCGGTTATTATCCTGTGTAATTCTTTGGCGCTTTCTATGAGAAATGCCGCTTCGCTGTTTTTTGAGGCCTGGGAAAGTCCGTCTATTATTCCGCTGCCAACGGCATAGGCATTTTTGAGTGAGCCGCCAAGTTCTGCGCCGAGCCTGTCTTCTGAAATTTCAACTTTCAGTGGCCCGCCGTCTATAAGCTTGGCTGCTTTTTTTATGTTAGCTAAATCTTTGCCAGCAAGCACTATTTTTGTCGGGGCCCCTGCTGCAACTTCCACTGCAAAGCTGGGCCCGGTAAGTATCATTGTGTTCTTTTCTGAGCCGGGAATCTCTTCTTCAAGCACTTGGCAGACAGTATTAAATGTTTCAGCCTCTATGCCCTTAGAAAGAGCTATGATAAAAGGCTTTTTTTTGCCTAAAAGTTTTTTTATTTCCTTAGCCGTGCTTCTTATGAATCTGGAATCTATGGCTATTACTACAATGTCAGGATCCTGTATTGCCTTGCTTAAGTCTGTATGTATGCTTACGCTGTCTGGAAGGCGGAAAAACGGCAGCATTGGATGCGTTCTGTTCTTTTTAAGAAAATCTGCTGTTTCAGGGTTAAATTCCCATGAGCGCACTTCATATCCCTTGTCTGCGAGAAGTCCCGCTATTGCTGTTCCCCATACTCCTGCGCCTATAACTGCTGCTTTAATCTGTTTTGTCATTTTTTATCTTCTTTCTGCTTATCTTTTTTATATGAAAGCTCTTTTCCTTTTAATATTCTTTTTATGTTGCTTATATGCGTGCAGAAAATGAGTATGCACACGCAAAGCGCAAGTATTGTAAAAGGTTTCTGATATGGCTCGGAGAAGAAATAACAGAAGAAAGGCAGAACTACTGATGCTGCCATTGAACCTGCTGATATATGGCTTGTTATGGCTACGACTATGCAGAAGGTTGTGAATGCAAGCGTAAGGGGTATGGGAAGCAGGGCTGCGAACACTCCTGCGGAAGTGGCTACGCCTTTTCCTCCTTTGAAATTTAGGAAAATAGTCCATATATGCCCGCATATTGCCAGCGCTCCGACTGTTACAGGTATCCACCAGTGGCCTCTGCTGAACCATTCTGTATTGTTTGGATCAAACATGAAATGCACGGCTATCCATGTGGGAAGAAAGCCCTTCATGAAATCTATGAGAAGCGTGAGCAAGCCTGCCGCTTTGCCTAAATTCCTAAGGACATTTGCCGTGCCTGGATTTCCAGAGCCAACTTTTCTTATGTCAATGCCGTTCATTTTGCCGATTATATATCCTGTTGGAATCCCGCCAAGAACATAACTGAGAACAAATAAAAAAGCTATTTCCAAATGTGTCATGATTATTATTATATAAAATAAAAAAAGATGCGTCTTTTAGAGCATGATGTTTACTGTGCCTGAGCCATTTTCTTTAGAAATCTTGCATAGTTTTCCTTTGTTGCCCTGAATGTTATGGTTGTGCCGGTCTCGGAATATTCAGTTCTGATTACAAGACAGCATGAGTATAAAAAGCTGATAATTTTCTTCTTCTCCTGAGGTATTTTCACAATATGTTTTTCCCATTTTAGGGCCAGGACCTGTTCGCATCTCTTAAGCAGTTCTAAGATTCCCTCCCCTGTGCGGGCGGAAATGAATGATGGACGCAAGCTTACCGGGGCCCAGGCATATATTTTATCAGGCACTGCATCCGCCTTATTGAAAGCATTGATTATCGGGATGTCTTTTATTCCTATTTCTTTTAATGTGTTTTTCACTGCCTCATGCTGCATTTTTGCCTCTGGCGAAGACAGGTCATGCAAATGTATTATCAGGTCGCTATAATGTATCTCTTCAAGCGTGGCGCGGAAGGCTGCTATGAGAGTATGAGGCAGTCTTTGTATGAATCCTACTGTATCTGTAAATAAAGCTTCCCCCCCGGAAGGAAGCCGTACTCTTTTCGTAGAAGGATCCAGCGTGGCGAATAGCATGTCGTCAGCATATATGGCATGCCGGTTTTTTGTCAGGTAATTTAAAAATGTTGATTTTCCCGCATTGGTATAGCCTACTATGGCTATTTGAGGCAAGGGAACAGATATTCTGGAAGAACGCTGTATCATTCTTTCTTTTTTGATTTCATCAATTTCTTTCTGAAGCTCATTGATTTTATCCCTAAGCGTTCTGCGGTCATATTCTTTTTTTCTTTCCCCTGCTCCCCTTCCTCCTATCATGCCATGCTGCTGATCCATGCTTAGTCCGCGGCCTGTGAGCCTTGTGAGATCGTATGAAAATCCTGCCAGCATGGCTTGCAGGCGTCCTTCTCTGGTCTTGGCCCTCTTAGAAAAAATTTCTATTATAAGCCTGGCGCGCGTAGATACCATTATTCCGTCAAAGGCCTTTTCAAGATTACGCTGTTGCGCAGGAGTAAGCTCTTCGTCAAAAATGACCAGATTGGCTTTATTTTGAATTGCTTTCTGCTTTATCTCTTCTATTTTCCCAGATCCTATCAGAGTGGCCGGATCCCAGAATTGCCTGCGTGCTTTTATTGCGCATGCTGTCTCAATGCCGGCTGTCTCTGCCAGCCGGGCAAGCTCTTCCAGGGAGCTTGAATTTAGATCTTCTTCTTTATTTTTGAGGCTTGCTGATACTAATATTGCTTTCATGAGGCTAGTATTTTATCAGATAGGAGGTTGAGATTATATTCTTCTGCCTGCTCAAATTCATATCTTTCTATGTTCTTGTATCTGTTGAACCAGGTATTCTGTCTTTTTGCGTAAGACATTGATACATTTACTATCAGCTGCACTGTGTCATGTTTAGAATGAGTACCATTGATATAGTCAATCATTTCCGGGTAGCCCAGCGAGCGCAAGCCAGGGCAGTCTTGCGGATAGCCTTCCTGCAGAAGCTGCCTTATCTCTTTTTCCCAGGCGTCAAAATTGTTTAATGTCCTTTCTTTAATTCTTTCCTGTAATTGTTCTTTAGCCCATTTTAGGAATATGAACTTTCCTTCTTTTACTGGGAGCGAGGAGAAAAATTTTCCAGACCATACTTTTGAGGCAGGACGGCCTGCCAGCCTGGATATTTCTATTGCCCGGATTACACGCTGAACATTATTTACTGGTATTTTTTTTGCCGTTTCCGGATCAATCGTTTCTAAAGCGGCATGCAGCGCGGCGCGTCCTTTTTCTGTGGCTATCAGGTTTAGCTCTGCTCTTATTTCCGCATTGGCTGGAGGGAGCTTGTCCAGACCGTTCCAAAAAGACTGTATATACATGCCTGTGCCGCCGGCTATTATGGGAACATGCCCGCGGGCTTGTATTTCGCTCATTTTCTTTTTAGCGTCGCGCACATACGTGCCCACATCATAAGTGACAAGAGGATCTGTTATGTCTAGAAAATGATAGGGAATGTTTTCCACATAATATGTTTTTTCGCCTTGCTCAGACTTTTTCCATTCTCCTCGCGGTTTTGCCGTGCCAGCCCCAATTTTTGTAAAAATCTGCTTGGAGTCCGCCGAGATGATTTCTCCGCCAATCTCTTTTGCTATTCTTATTGCGAGGCCTGTTTTGCCTGATGCATTAGCTCCCATTATGGTTATAGGCTTTAGCTTTTCCATGTGTTTTTATGAGGCAGTCCTTTTTATATGTATGCCTTTTCCCCTGCTGCTTATAGTAAAAACAAAACGGAACAGAACTGCCTTTTTGCAAGGGCTGTTTCTATTCCGTAGTTTTTACGATTAAACTTATTTCTTGAACAGCGAATCGTCTTTCTGAGGTTTATTGCAGAGGCCGGAAGCCTTGCAGGTTTCAGAGCATACATCCGGCAGCTTTAATTGGAAGCGGGTGTCGCAGTCAGCGAAATCTTCTGCCATTTCATTTATTGTCTTCTTGTCCGCATCATTTATTGAAGTGAAGGCAATGCCTGTCATGTAAACGCCGCTCTTTTCCTTTACCCATGCGATTCTGCCTGTCACAGGAAAGCCATTTTTCATTCCGGCAAGCTGAAGGACTATGTTGAGTTCCTTGGATTTAGGCGGCAGAGCAAAGGTTATGAGCCTCATGCCTCCAGCGGAAAGATCCGCAAGAATAGCCGGTTGCGGAACAGTTTTTCCATCGGCTTCTTCAGCAAAGAACTCAATCTCTACTGGCTCAAGTATTCCGTTGAGCATTGGCAAGCGCACATGGGCACGTCTTTCTTTGATCACTTTGTTTTTCTTTGTCATAAAAGCACCTTTCCGTGTAATGTGTTTCTTTCTGCGGACAATATCTCCACTTTTTTGAGACTGCCGGGCTCTGCCGCAGAGTTAATGCGCACAGCCATATTTGATGATGATCTTCCAAAATCAGCCGTCTCAAATAGCACTTCTTCTATTTTAGCAATTCTTTCAAGCAAAATCACATTGGAAATTTTTTTAACCGCCTTAAGAAGCCTGTCAAGGCGTTCTTCCAGTATATTCTCTGGAATATCCGATGCCATTGCCGGATTATCCGTGCGCGGGGAATATTTGAAGCAGAAAGCGGAAGAGAACCTGGCCTCGCTTACAAGCCGCAGCGTTTCTTGAAAATCCTCTTCGGTTTCCCCAGGATATCCTGTTATAAAGTCTGTGCTTACAGCCAGATCCGGTATTTCTTCGCGCAGGCCTTTAATAATGTCAAGATATTGATTATGCGTATACCCCCGCCTCATAAGTTTAAGAATTCGGTCTGAGCCGGATTGCGCTGGCAAGTGTATATGTCTTGCCAGTTTAGGATACTGTTTTAAAATTCTTTTGAAATCCTTGTCAAAATATAGAGGGTGAGGGCTCATGAATCTTAATCTTAACAGCCCCGGCAGATTTAATATTTCTTCTAGAAGGTTTGAGAATGTATATCCCGGGCGCTTGTATGAATTTACAGTTTGGCCCAGAAGAACAAGCTCTTTTGCCCCGCCTGCCAGTTTTTCTTTGGCATCTCTGATTATCTCCTCTCTGGATAGAAAAACTGCAGGGCCTCGCACTGAAGGAACTATGCAGTAGCTGCATCTGTGTGAGCAGCCCCTCATGACTGTTACATAAGCTGTGAGAGGAGAACGGTATATATTTTCAGGCTTTGCGTCTATATTTAAAGCTGTATGCAAGGGGTAGGCTGAATCAATAATGTTTTCAATTTTCCCTATCTCTTTTGCGCCAGAAACTATATCTACATATTTAAAGCGTTTTTTTATATTTCTGGCTCCCAGCCTTTGCGCGGCACAGCCTGTTACAAAAAGTTTTCCTTCCGGCTTGGCTTTTTTCCAGTGTTTCAGACGGCCAATTTGTGAAATGGCCTTATCTTCAGCCAGCTGCCTTACAGTGCAAGTGTTTACAAGCACGGCATCAGCGTCATTAAGTTTGTCTGTAAGTTCAAATCCTCTTTTACGGAAAATCCTTGCAATGTGTTCCGAATCAGCTTCATTCATCTGGCAGCCGAAAGTTATGATATAGAGTTTTCTGCTCATTAATGATATTTTATCAAATTGCGCTATTAATTATGTAAAGCGGGGCTTGCTGAATAGTTGCGCATGCGGAATAACTGCTTGAATAATATTAAAATTTTTTTGCTAAAATCAAATAATATGAAGAAGATACTTGTTACCGCATTTGCTCCTTTTGGCGGAAGAAAGACAAACATTTCCGCTATAGTTATGAAATCTCTTCCTTCTTCCATTAATGGCTTTAAAATAATTAAGGAAATTATTCCTGTCAGCGGCCTGGAAGCTGGGGTAAGAATGAGAGAATTATTAGCAAAGCATCAACCTGTAAGAGCCTTATCTTTTGGGCTTGCCGCAGGGGAAACGGCAGTAAGGGCAGAGCGTTTTGCCCTAAACATAAAAGATTATGGAATAAATGATAATAGCGGCTTAAGGCCGGCCGGCATTCCTATCCATGAGGACGGGCCTGCCGCATATTATTTGTCATTCCATCCTGAAAAGATAGTTTCGCTTCTTCTTAAGGCTAAAATACCTGCTTATACAAGCAGCCATGCCGGAACCTATGTATGCAATACTCTGATGTACGAGGCTATGCATGCTATAAGCGGAGGAATATGCGGTAATGATTGCAGGTATGCTTTTGTGCATCTGCCTCTTTCCAGCGAGGAAGCGATAAAAGAAAAACCTTACAGATTCACTGCTACGCTTCCTCAGGAAATGCTAAAAAAAGCGGGGTTTATTATTCTAAATGCCATGGCAGAATGATTTGTTTTCAGCTGTAAAAGTTAGAAAGGTATTTCATTCTGCCATGGCAGCTTTTTTATTTTTCCAGTGAAGCTATCATATTTTCAGCATTACTGAAAATTTCATTAAGATGCGATTCGTCTTTAAAGCTTTCAGCATAGATTTTATATACATTTTCAGTGCCTGAAGGCCTGGCGGCGAACCATCCGTTTTCAGAACTTATTTTTACTCCGCCGAAAGCTGCGTTATTGGAGGAGGCTTTTGTCTCTATCTTTGTTATTTTGCTTCCGGCCAGCTCTTTAAATGTTACCTTTTCCGGGGACAAGCTCTTAAGCATTTTTTTCAGCTCAGGCGAACATGGCGCGTCATGACGGGCATAGCATGGCTTACCGTATTTTTCAGTAAGCTTGTCATAATATTGTGACGGATTAAGCTTTGTTTTTGCCGTTATTTCTCCGGAAAGCAGAGCTAGAATTATTCCGTCTTTGTCTGTGCTCCATGGCTTTCCGTCAAATCTTAAAAATGATGCGCCGGCGCTTTCTTCTCCGCCGAAGCCTAATGAGCCGTCAATCAGGCCGCTTACAAACCACTTAAAGCCTACGGGCACTTCCGCAAGATTTCTGTTAAGGCCTCTGGCCACTCTGTCTATCATGGAGCTGGATACGAGTGTTTTTCCCACTCCTGCGGTAACTTTCCAGCCGGCGCGATGCCTGAAAAGATAGTCTATTGCTGCTGACAGATAGTGATTAGGCTGCATAAGGCCATGTGTTTTAGTAACTATTCCATGCCTGTCATAATCTGGGTCGCAGCCGAATGACACTTCAAACTTGTCTTTAATGGAAAGAAGCCTTTGCATCGCATACTTGGAAGAGGGATCCATGCGTATTTTGCCATCCCAGTCTGCAGTCATAAACTTAAAGCTTTTGTCTACCTCATTGCTTACTATTTCAAGGTTTATCTTGTAAAAATCTGCTATTTCCCCCCAATAGCTTATGCCTGAGCCTCCAAGAGGATCTGCTCCTAAAATTATTCCGGAAGCCCGTATTGATTCCATGTCAAGGACATTGCACAAATCACGCACATAATTGTGCCTGTACTCGTATGTATGTGTTGTGGATGCAATAAGCGCCTGGTTAAATGGAACCCTTTTTACTCCATTAAGGTTGTTTTCCAAATAGGAGTTTGCTGCATCTTGAATCTGCGAGGTTATGGATATGTCTGCCGGGCCGCCGTTTATAGTATTATATTTGAATCCGCCGTCTGAAGGCGGGTTATGCGAAGGCGTGATTACTATGCCGTCAGCCAGGCCGGAAATCCTTCCGCTATTGTATGAGATGATTGCATGTGATACGGAAGGAGTTGGCGTATAATCATTGTCAGCGATCATCGCATCAGTTTCATTGGCGGCCAGCACTTCAAGAGCTGTCTCAAAAGCAGGGCGCGAAAGCGCATGCGTGTCATATCCTATAAAAACCGGGCCTGTTATATTTTCTTTCTTTCTGTAATCGCAAATGGCTTGCGTGATTGCTAGAATATGGCTTTCCGTAAAAGAGGATTTAAATGAGCTTCCCCTATGTCCTGAAGTCCCGAATGATACCCTGTTTTCCGGGGCGGACATATCAGGTTTTTCTGAATAGTACATTTTTATAAGCTTGTCTATGTCTGTTATTTTGTCTTCAGGAAGATGTTTTCCGGCGTATTCATGTATCTTCATATAAACTCTGCCTCTTTTATTTATTAAATGATGTTACTATACTATTTTACCAGTTTTTCTTTCTTTTTTTTAATTCTTCTTTAAGTTTAATATAGTTTTCAAGCCTTGAAGCTGATATAATTCCTTGCCTCACGGCTTCTTTTACTGCGCATTCCGGTTCAGTAATATGTTTGCAGTTAGTAAATTTGCATTTAAGCGCAATGTTTTCAATGTCAGCGAAATTTTCGCTGAATCCATCCGCTGCATCCCAGGCAGCAAACTCTTTCATTCCTGGAGTGTCAACAAGCAATGCCCCATTCTTTAGCTTAAGCAGCCTTCTTGTAGTGGTAGTGTGCATTCCCTTTCCGTCTTTAGCTTTTACCGGGCCCGTTTTCTGTTTTTCCGCGCCAAGCTCATTAATTATTGTGGATTTGCCTACGCCGGAAGAACCTATAAATGCTATTGTTTTTCCTGCCATTATGTAAGGGGCTAGGGAGTCATATCCTTTATGGCTGATTGAGTCTAATACAAGAACAGGAACGCCTCCCGCAGCTGCTTCTGTTTCTTTTTTCCTAGACTGACATTCATGGCAAAGGTCTGCCTTGTTAAGTATGATTACGGGCTTAACTCCAGTGTTTTTTACTGCCGTAAGATAGCGGTCCAGACGTTTTATGTTATAATTTGCGTCTAGTCCCTGTACTATAAAAACATAATCCGCATTAGCTGCTATAGGCTGCATAAGATTAGCTTTTCCGGCAGCCTTTCTTGCGATAAGTGTTTTTCTTGGCAATATTCTGATTATTGGCAGCTTGTCGGCAGAAATTTTTTTTGAAACTAAAACCCAGTCCCCCACAACGGGAATTTCCTTAGATGAGGCTGACTTGTGCCTTAGTTTCCCCGAAAGTGAAAGAAGAAGGGAGCCTCTTATGCTTTCTGCTCCATAGCAGCCGGCATATTCAGCTGTTATTCTTGCTGGCAATAATTTTTCTCTATTTGAGTCATTTTTATAAATATTTTCAAACCAGCTGTCCCAGCCTAGCTCTTGCATTTCCATTGTTTTCACCTGAGATAAAAAAACGCAGCAAGGTTTTAGCCCTGATGCGTTTTCTTTGTAACAGTTGCCTCTTTTATGCAATTTTGCAAAGCCGGCGCTTTGAGACAGCTTCCGTGCCATCTGCTTTTTTCATGCGGGCATATATTTTATATTTGCCTGGCTCTACCTCATCCCAGTCAAACCACCAATACCCGCTGGCATTCCGGCATTCCATCCATTCTCCGTCATTGACAGATATTTGCACCGTTTCGCATAGACTAGCGCTTATGCGTATAGTATAGCCTGTGCCGATGGGGATTTCCTCATTATTTGTGGGGAAATCAATGTTTATAAAGTCTTCTGCTGCTGTAGTTTTTTCAACCGATTTTTTTTCAGTTTTTTGTTTTTTTGAAACTTTAACAGGTTTAGCTTCAGACTTTTCTGCCATTGTTTTTTTTGTTTTTATTTTTCTCATTGTTTTGCTCACGGAAATAAATATAACTCTATTCCCTATTATAATATTATATCATAAAAAGTCAAGCAAATAAAAAACGCAGGCATTAACTTATTGCCTGCGTTTTACTATCAGATTTCTGATAGTCTCAGAGAATTTACTTAAATGAAAGTCCTCTCATGTCGGTAAATACTGAGCGGTCCCTGCGCTGGAATATGGGGCTTCGGAATGGGAAATCAAATGAAAGCGATATTCTGTGAGTGTTGCCCAAGTCTCCCATTGGGACAAAAGCATAATCCAATGTGAAGAACTGAAGCGTAGCCCCTACGCCCAAGGATATGCCGCTGAATCCGTCTTCCATCTGCTGCATGTCTATGCCGGCCCTTGCCGTAAGCCTTGTAAGCTCATTAGGCGTTATGTATGCTTCTACGCCGGCCTGGAGGTTCATCCTGTTTCCTTTAGGAACAACTATGTCTGCGGCAAGAAGCAGGTTGTCAAAAGGATTTATAGATCCTCCGAAACGGGCAGTTATAGGCAAAGGGTCTGATTCCTGATCATATTTAAGTCCTTTGCCTATGTTTGATACAACTACGCCTATGCGGTAAGGTATGGCCCCGAAATTGAAGGTCATAATGCCCATGTCGCCTGCAAAGCTGGTTGCTGAATCTACAATCTCAGACTTGATGTATTTTGCATTGAGTCCCATAGATACGTCAAGATCTTTATTGGAAAATTCCAGAATAGCCTTGCTGTATGATAAAGTGAACACTTGATCCTGAGGATTGAATGATCCAATGCTGTTCTTGGATTTGTCCATGCCCTCAATTGTGCCGATGTCAGTCATCATAAAAGATATTCCGAGGACTGAATCATAGGATAGCCGCTGGGCATAAGCTACATATTGATAGTTTATGTCATCAACATATTCCGTTCTCATGAACATTGCTGACAGTTTCGGTATCTGAACCAAGCCTGCCGGATTCCAATATATTGCTGATGCATCTTCAGCAACTGCGGAATATGCTCCCCCCATGCCTACGGCTCTTGCTCCTACAGGCAAGTTAAGGAAGTCAGCCCCTGTTGTTCCAACGGCTTCTTTAGAGAAGTATGAAATATCTGCGGCTTTTGCCTCATTTCCTAAAGAAAGTGCTAATGCGGCAAGCAGAAGGACTGCAGCTGATTTAAGGATATTTTCTTTTTTCATGATGTCCTCCTTACCTTTCCACCGCTATTTTGATATTCTTTTTCCCTGAAGGAGACTCTAGAACGCCAAGATATATTCCGCTTGCTACAGGGTTTCCATGCTTATTTTCACCTTTCCATATTATGACAAAGCTATTGTTGGAATTATCTTCCCACACTTTTGCTCCAGAAAGAGTGTAAAGCGTAAGTTTTGTGTTGAGAGGAACAGGCTCTATCGTGACATAGCCATCCCCTCTGCTGGGATACATCGGATTTGGATATATCTTAGCTTCCGATAAGGTGGCAGGAGCTTTTTTCCTTATAACCTGTATTACAGTGGCACTTGAAACTCCAGTGGAATAATCAAGCGTATTTATTGAAGCCGTTATCCGGTTAGTGCTTGAATTGAATGTCGTGCGCAGCGGCAGGCATTCATGTGTAAGACTATTGAATCTTGCTAGCAGTATTTCCGACTGAACAGGCTCCAAATAACCTTTTTCCGCATCAGTAGTAAAATATCCTATTGTAAAGTCAATGGGAACCTGCGGATTTTGATTATCCGTATATATTTTTGCAGTTATAATTGGCATGCCTGGAATGTTCTGGTGACAGTAATCCTCTCCTTCTGCAGGAGATATAGCCATTGCTGTCGGGATGCTATACGCTGCAGCGGGTATATCTAAGCTTACATAACGGCCATTAAGGAATTTTCCGCTAATGTTTACATTGCTTTGCGGATTAGTCTCTCCGCTTATGGAGCCTGGCAGAGTGCCGCTTGGGCCTGATTCAGTTGTTGCGCTTTTGTTAAGTATGTTAGATATGCTTCCCTCAAGATTTTCTGCTTGAACTTTTACATGATAAGCAGTTTCAGTGAGAAGTCCGTAGAAAGAATATTCATTGCTTAATGTAGTATCTGTGCGCGTAACTACTGGAGTAAAATTAGGGTCCGTAGATATAAATACTCTGTAAGTTGTGCTAGAATTATTCTGATTTGTATCCCAAGTTGCTATTATTCCAGCTGCCGATGGAGTAAGCACCAAATCCTTAATTGGATTTGGATAGGTTAGCGTGCTGGCAGTTACGGTATGCGATGATGCTTCTCCTGCATTATTCATAGATGTCACTCTGCCGAAATAATAGGTATTCGGCAAGAGAGATTCAAATTTATATGAATCCGTGCTGCTTACTGTTGCAGAAGAGGTTATGCTGGAGAAATCGCTGCTGGTAGAGATTTCAACATAGAAAGTCTTTTCAAAGGTTCCCTGCCATACAGCAGATACGCTTTGCGATGTCGCCTGCGCACCAGGTCTTTCAGCTGAAAGATACATGCTTGTCGGCGGGGCAGCCAAAGTGTAAACTTCTTCTGATAAAACTGGGCTAGACTTATATATGTCATAATCAGAAATATCGCTGTTATAAACTTTAATCTCTGCCTCTACTTTTACCTGATATAGAGTGTTTTCAAGCAACTGTGGCCATGTTATGCTGCAGTCTGTCTGCGGAAATGCGCATGTCATTGAACTGGATAGTGGTGTATAAGTTCCTGTATTAGGCATAACCTGAGTGACCGTGAAAGTTACAGGATATGTTTTATCAATGTTCTGCCATTTCCAAACTATAGAATGATATGTGCCATCATAAATTGCATTCCCGGATACTGTTTGTATTGGCGCAAGAGTTACGGTTGTTACCTCTTGTGAATATTCAGTTTCATATCCGGAATTATTGATATGTTCATTCCAATAGTCTGGACGTGTGCCGTTTATAGCCTTTACGCGGAAATAATATCCGGTAGCTGGCGTGAGCCCGGTTGCCGTAAACGTAGAATGGTTGTAACAGTTCTTTGTTTCAAAACTTGTATTTGCAAATGTTCCGCTGCTGGCGAAGTTTCCAACATCAAAACACCTATCACCTGCTGATATTCCCGGATTAGCTTTACAGTATTCTACCTGATAGCATGTGCCATCTGAATTTGTATTGTTTTCTGACCAGTCTAAATATGCTGTGGTAAGATCAGTTACTCCGATATTTAGAGATACTGATGAAGCTAGCGTATAATAGGTATTTGAAGTCTTAGGCGTATCGCCTTCAGTCCAAATGTTATAAGGAACAACTGATATCTGCGCTGGGAAGTTGGACGGCAGACCTGTCTGTACAAAGAAAGGATAAACCTGTGAAGTTGTCTGTTCCACTCGTCCAAGAGATGGCGCAGCATCCGATGTGGTGGCTGAATATACTTCATATCCCGTTATATAAGGGAAATCATCTGCAGATATATTAGGCCAAGTCCATACTATAGATGATTTATAGACTGTGTACCCTGTTACAGTAGATGGCACTATGGCATAATTGGTTGAGACAGGAAGGACATAATGATCGTAATAATGTCCCTCTCTTGGGGAAAATGGGGAAGGCGCTGAAGATATTGTCGGCAAATCCCAATTTTCTCCAACCTGTATTATTTTGAAGTTAGAGAACTGTCCATTCAGTGAAGTTAGCGCATAATAATGGCCCCATGGCAATTCCGGATTTACATATCCTGAACCGTCATTGCTAACTTGCCCTGGCAGAATGGCTGTAATAGAGGAAATCATATTATTCCAGTCATTCTCTGAATTTACATATATTCTTGTTGATACGTCAACTAGGAATCCGCTTGTATTATCCATTTGCATGAGCATCATTCTAGGCGTATTATGGTGTATTCCCTTGCCGCTTGAGGCATCATTAAAGCCATGGAAATTATTTGCTGTGCCTGTGCTGTATAAGGTTAGAGGCTCTCCAGGACGCGCATTTTCGCTAAGCGTATTAGTGATTTTAGGGATTCTTAGGCTGTCTCCGTCTCCTTCATTTTCAGAAGCGCTTGGACTTGTATATTCGTCTGGATTAACTGTAAAATAATTTCTTTCCACATCGCTATAATATACTCCTCGTCCATTATCTCCTCCTATTACGAGATAATGCCCTTCAGCATCTAATACTGTGGAGTGGTTTGCGCGAGGCTGTATAGCATTTGGATCCATTAGCGTAGTAACCAGGTTTAGCTCTGCCTTTATTCTTGATATAAATCCTACAGCAGAATTAACTGTTTTTCCGCCAAGCACAGTTATGTAATTGTCAGGAGTGAGTATGGCTGTATGGCCTGTTACTCCTGCCGGAAGTGAACCAATTAATTCTCCCTCGTTTGCAATATTGCCATTGCTGTTAGGAGTAAACTTTATTACAGAGCTGCTTGGGTAATTACCGTTTGAGCCTCCTATAAGCCATATATTCCCATTCATGTCCAAAACTGATGCATGAGAATATATCTTGTAATTATTTCCCGATACCATTATTGTGCCAGAATATTTTGGGGCGCTGCCGGCTTCCATCGGACAGTAAATTTTATAATCAGCTGTGGCTAAGGAATTTTTTATGCCGCCTATAACTGCAACACAGCCTGTTTTCATTAATGTGGCTGTATGTTGGGATATTTGAGGAGCATTGCTGTTTCCTGTATATTTTTTAATCCATTTATTTGCAGTTGTTACAAAAACCTCGTAGGCTGTAGTTGTGGAGCCTCCTACTACAAACACATTGCCATTAGGCAGAAGCGTGGATGTATGATTTTGTCTTGGGTAGGACATTTTTACCGGGCTTTCCGTGAAATTGCCAGTCTTTGGATTATAGATCTCAGTTGTGTTAAGCGGGCCATTCCCGTCTGTTCCTCCAACTACAATTACCTTGCCATTAGGCAGGAGCGTGGAAGTGTGTGCAGAACGAGGTGTTTTCATGGAACCTGTATATGACCATTTTTTCGTTTCATTGCTGTAAAGTTCGCATGAACTAAGCGCCTGGGTCCCGTCAGAGCCGCCGCATACCAGGATATCCTTATTTGGGAGCGCAGTTGTAGTATGGCCTTGTCTTGGCGTATTGAGCTGTCCTCCGCTGCCGCCAGTGGGATAGGTTCTCATAACGGGAAGCATTTCATTGCTGTTTCTAATAAAAAGACCTCCGCTGCCGACTTCTAGCCTGTCAGATTCTGGGACTGGGGAACCTTGATTCTGCCTTCGACATGATGCTGAGCCTGTAACTCTGCAGCCCTTTCCTCCTATCAGTACGGGGCTGCCGGAAGCAGGTATTATAAGAGTATGGTCAAGTAAAGCTGTCATTCCGGTGGAGCCTGACTGACTTGCGGTATATTCGTATAAGGTGTCACCGGACTCTGCTCCAACAGAGGAATCCCAGGTTGAGTTAGCTGGGTTATATGAAAGAGTGTTTGAGAAAATCATATCCCTTATTACAATGGTAGAAACATCCACTGCATAAGATTCATCTGTTAA
Organism: Elusimicrobiales bacterium; assembly: GCA_024681855.1. Taxonomy (GTDB): domain Bacteria; phylum Elusimicrobiota; class Elusimicrobia; order Elusimicrobiales; family UBA9959; genus CACZRG01. The sequence continues at coordinate 32,290 of JAILAB010000057.1, read as the reverse complement.
GTCTACTTGATTTGCGTAGAAATTTATTTCGGCAGATACCTCATCAAATTTGTATTCGTTGCCATATAATCCTATAGTGACAGTGCTGATTGACAAGCTATTTTCATCGGCATTTTTTATTATTCCTATCAAGGCGTTTTGATTATCAAGACTAAACTTTAAACCTGGAAATGAAATTTTACATTTCGTATCCTCTCCAGAGCCAGTACATGTTGGATATATGTTGTAGAATTTTGCTTTGGCCACTTGCGTAGTTGTTTCGTCTCCTTCTATAGTAAATGGCTGTGTAAAACCTTCTGATGTGCCTCCTGAAATTTTGAAGCTTTTTATTTGCACCTCTCCTGTAAGCTGGGCCCCATTATATGCTTTTGGGATTCCGTCTATTTGAAGTGTCAAACTTACTGATGATAATCGCGCATAACGTTGATCCTGAGCAGGAACAGAAGGCTGGCAATAATAAGACCCGGGAAAACTTGTAGGATTAGAAGAAAATAACGAGGCTCTTATGTATTTGCCGAGAGCATTGTTGTATGGATATCCAGTAACTGAATTGTAGCAGCCAAGAAAAGTAGCATCAGTAGTAGAGTTGTAGAGATAATTTATTGAAGCGCTTTTTGGCTCATCGGCATCATGAATAAATGGCGAGAAGGTAATAGTTCCCGCAAGATCCTTAAGCACGACTGATGTAGCCGCAAGATTGCCCGATGGCTTATCTTTGTCATAATATCTGCCGACTTTTAAATTATCTAAAATAGCCTTCACATCATCTTTATCATTTACATCTTGGTCATCCCTGCCATGGAACTTTACTTGGATTTGGCCATTGTCTGCATCCCCTACCTTTACTGCTATTCCGTCTTCATCACTTGTGGGAATGTAAATGTCTCCGTTTAATATATGGCCGGATACAGGCCTGGACAAAGTGGTGTCTGAAAGCTCAAACTTGGCTGTAGAGGCCGTTGTACTTATTCCTATTGCATTGGTATCGATTGCTCCAGCTGATTTAAGTATAGAACCCTCAAGGAATGTAACTGAAACATTTGCAAAAGTGACAGGAATGTTTCCCCTGCCGCCATTTAGCACTATTTTCCCGTCTGGATCTAATGCCGCAGCGGAACGGGCAAGCCTGTATGGCATTGTTTTGATGCCTGAATCAGGCCCGGATATGACTGTTGGTTTTCCGTATTTATCAAATAATTCAACTGAATCAAGATATCCTTGATACCCGGGATTATGCCTTGTTGCTAAAGGTAAACCGTCGTCTTCATTATACCAGTTATCATCAGTGTCTATGTCATAGGGGTAATCGGAGGAATAGCGGAAATTTTCATTGTATCCGCCTATTATGGCTGTTTTTCCATTATTTAAAGAAACAGCGGCATGATCTCTTCTGCCCACTACTAATGCGCCATTATTAAGCGTAAAATCATTTTCCCCAACATCATATAAATCAGTGGAGACAAGATATTCATTTGTAGTATAACTTCTGCCTCCAGCTATAAGTACATTTCCATTTGATAAAAGTGTTGCCGTATGATTTGTGCGGGCCCCGCGCATATGAATATATGTTTCTATCGCATTGTTGAAATTTGCTACCATTGAATTAAATCTTGTACAAATTAAATATACTGGTCCATTTACTTGAGTTCTTCCACCGCATAATAAAACCTTATTTTTATTTACACCTTGTGTAAGCAGTGTTGCGGTGTGTTCGCCTTGAGGATAAGAGAGATTGCCTGGAGAATATAGTGTAAATGAATTTGTATAAGGATCAAAAATTTCAAACGAGGGAATCGCATCGCCATCTGTGCCGAACCCGCCATAAATAAGTACCTTGCCATTTGGAAGCAGCGTTGCGGTATGCGAAGAACGAGCTACCTGCATATTGCTAATAGGTTCGAATACTCCTTTTGACGATACATATATTTCTGCACTCTTATAATAATTTGCAGGGGTACTGTAAGTGCCGTAGCCTCCTGTAACAAGTATATTACCGTTAGGGAGCAGCGTAGTCGTGTAGCCGCCTGCCCTGGCAGTGTTAAGCTTAGCCAGATCAGCAAAAGCCCCGCCAGCCATTGATACCGTTAGAAGAAGCGCCAAAAAAAATATTTTTTTCATTTTTGTCATAGTATTTGTTTGTCCGTGCTTGCCGGCATATTATGAAATCATTCCGCAGGCGATACTTTAATAATATTATCTCCCGCAGCGTTTACCGTGCCCTGATTTGTTTTCTTAACTCCGTCAACCCTGAAATGATATGCGTATTCCCCCGGGTTTAGGCTTAATCTTATTTTCCAAGTATCGCCTTTTTTATTCATTTCATAAGCTTTTCCGCTCCAAGAGCCATGAAAAGTTACTGATGTTGCTTCTGAATCAGTATATGTGAAAGTGACTGGCACTGCTTTTGCCCGCTTTGGAGAAGGAGGCTCTTTTCCCTGGCTGGCAGGCAGAGAGGCTAAGTCTTTAGAAACTTCTGTTTCTTTTTTCTGCTTAGCGCTTTCATTTACAGCGGAATCAGCACCCCCATTATTTTTTAATGTTTTGCCGTTTGTCTTCTGCTGAGATGCGTTTTCTTTTTCTCCATGCCCTGACTGAGCGCGGCTGGCTATTGCAACAGCAGCCGGCTTTTCTCCAGCAGGCGCTTTATGCCGCGAGAGAGTCTTATTTAGATTGTATCCTTCTATGAAACATACAATCAGGCAGAGTATAGAAATGATAAGCCACTTGTCTTTTTGCATACTTAAAATTTGGAGCGGGCGACGGGAATCGAACCCGCATCTGAAGCTTGGGAAGCTCCCGTTCTGCCATTGAACTACACCCGCTTTATATTTTCTAGCGGCACTTATTGCTTCATGCCTGCTAAAAAGAGCTCCTAATAAATTGTACAAAAAGATATATATAATTTCAAATTTTCTTAGTCTTGCTTTTTTTTATGCTATGCTTATTTTTCTTTCCTGCCATGTTTTTAAGCCATAGCAATGCCTCTTGCCTTGATTTAATTTTACCCTCAAACTGCAGCATTTTCATTTGTTCCAGAATGCTTCCTATTTCAGGGCCGGGCTTTATTTTTAGCTCTCTCATTATGTCATTGCCGTCAGCAAGCGTCTTACCGCTTAGCTGCGGGCTCTTTTCCATATATGTTCTGGCAAGCATATATATTGCCTGCATGAAGCGCATTGTTTTTTTGGGGGAATTATAAGGCAGCTTGGTAACATCTGTCTCATCTGGCATTTTGGGAAGTACTGACTTTATCTTTTCCAGTCGCGCTAATGTTATGTAGCTTGCATAATCTGCCCAGCACAGTATGAGAAGCGGCATGAGGGCATTTCCCATTGCCCTGAACAGGCGGAACATTGCCCTTTCGGAAATAACAGTGTTAACGGCAAGATTCCCGGGCCTCAGATGCGAGCCTATAACGGAAGTTATGAGCTTTATATCCTCTTTTGAGAAATGCAGCCGTTCCAGTATTGCCCTAGCCATTTTAGCTCCGCATTCTTCATGTCCAAAAAATCTTAGCCTTTCGCCTATCATGGCTGCCTTTGCGGGCTTTGCCACATCATGCAGCAAAGCAGTAAGCTTATATATGGCAGGCTGTTTTAAATCAATATAATTTGCGAGTTTTTTATAAGAAGGGCAAAATTCTTTGATTCTGGCGAACAATAGGTCTGTCCTTTCCAGAACAGTTAAAGTGTGCTTTAGAACCCCCCCCTTTCCATAGTAGTCTGTTGCGCAGCCAGGCTGAGCGGCAAGTTCAGGGAAAATTTCAAAAAGCAGCCCTGAGCTGTTCATTTTCTTAATATATGCGCAAGAATCCTCTCTGGCAAAAATTTTCATCAGCTCTTCTCTTATGCGCTCGCCTGCTGAATTTTTTATGAGCCTGGCATCTCTTTTTATCATGCGCAAGGTTTTTGGGGATATTTTAAGTCCATGGCTTGCGGCCAGCCTGTATGCGCGCAGCATCCTGAGAGGGTCTTCCCTGAAAATATTGTCAGATACCATTGCCAGGCGGCCAGCCTGCAAATCTTTAATTCCCCCGCATAAGTCTATTAGTTTCTTTTTCTGCAGCCTCAGTGAGAAAAGGCTTTTCTCAGGCAGATATTTTAATGGAGTGTCAGGCTCAAGCTTAAGCGCAAGGGCATTTGCGGTAAAATCCCTTCGCATAATGTCCTCTTGAAGTGTTTTGCCCTGGAATGGCAGGATGTCTATTTGAAAATGCGAATCGCCATGACCTGTAAGCCTCCACACATGGTTTTCTGCATCCATTTCAAAGGCGGAAGCATTAAGTTTTTTAGCAAGACTGATTATTTTCTGCTTTAAATTTGCGGACGGCTCTAAAACTATGTCTAAATCAGAGAATTTCTTTTTTAAGAAAGCATCGCGCAATGCTCCGCCTATAAGCCAGCAGCTTCCTAATGATGAAATAATGATATCGGCTGGATTATTTCCGTTTTTGGAAAAAGGGTTTGATGTTTTTTTCTTTGCTCTTTTTTGATTTAGGATATTCATTCTTCCCTGCCGCTTTCCTTTACCTTAATATAAGGTTTTGCCAAAATAAGGCCGATAGGCGTTATTAATGCCGTAAGTCCTACTATTATCCATATCATTGAAGAATGCCTTGGGCCAGTTTCAGGGCAAAAATATGCCAAAAGGAAGCCTGACATAGTGCCTGCGAAGAACTTAGCTATGAAATAAGGGAGCATGGAAAGGGCCATGTATGAGCCTTCCTGTCCTTTTGGAGCTATTGCGGCAGGGTATTCATATAGGCGGGGTGAATAGAAACATTCTCCGATTGAATATATTAGAGTGAACAGCACTATAGCTACGAATAGAGGGTTTACTGATGCCGTGTTAAGCCCCAGCCATGTATTGGCTATTAAATTTCCGAACCAGCCGTCTGCCATGGGCTTGTATATGCCCGGGGGCAATGCGATAAGAAATACAGAAAGCGCGGCAATGGCGGAGCCTATTATTACTGTTTTATATGCAGAAAACTTCTGCGTAAGCGCGCCTATGACAGGAGCGAAGATTATTACTATCACGGCATTTAGAACTCCGAAGAGCTGGCCGAAAGGCACTCCTTCTCCCAATTCCCGTATTGCATATTTGGGGAACAGATAATACATATTGTAAAGTATGAGTTTTACGAATACCACTAATGCGAAGAAAGCCAAAAAACGGTAAAACTGCTTGTCTTTCCACAGATTTCCGAATATTTTGCCCCAGTTTACAAGCGCATCCCTGAAAGACAGCAGCGCCGCATTCATTGCTGTTTCTTTGGGGTATTTTGAAATTTCGGGATTTATCTTCACTCCTTCTTCAGTTGCTTCCGCTCCGTTTCTTATGGCAAAAATTGCAAGCAGAAGGTTGGGAAGCGTGAAGAGCATTCCAAGGAATATTATCGTCTGATAAGTGCTGATTTCAATGCCGAAAACAGGCAGCGCGTAATGGCCGTATTCGCCAAGCCCGGCCCTTATTTTGTCAAACATCCAGCCGGCAATGGCAAAGCCTACATTCATCATTGAATAATATATTGAAAAGGCTATTGAGCGCTGTTTGGTAGTAGTGAACCTGCGCACTGCTGCGACCATGACAGGTGTTTGCAGAGCTTCTCCCAATGCCAGCGGAAACAGGCCGAAAGGCAGTGCAATCCAGCGTATAGCGCATATTGACATTATGAGCCTGGAAAATGCCGCAATGCCGAAGCCTGCCACAAGGGATTTTTTTATTCCTACAGCGTCTACCAGGGAGCCGACCATTACGGTAAATATTGTCATTGCCGTAGACCATGCCGCTACGGCTGTGCCTGCCCCGATGTCTCCATAGCCTAAGTCTTTTGAAAGCCAAAGAATCAGCGTGGAGTTTACCAGGCTGTATGCTAGGATAGTCATTATCTTTGTGGCAAATATTACCCACAGCTCGCGCATTGCCCCTTTCAGCACTAGGAATTTATCAATAAAGCTTTGTTTTTCTTCAGTTTTGTTCTCTGTCATTTGTCAATCCGTTTTCAATTAAATTTTTTATTTTTGCGAAATAAAAATCAGCGATGCTATTTCAAAATATTATTTCCGTTGAGCTCAAGCTTTGTTATGCGCAGCTTTGGCTTGCCAATAAATTTTCCATCCATTCTGGCTCCAGATATAAAATGCGCCTGTGTTTTTTTGGGAATCTGCGTTGAAAAACTTTCTTTGAAATTAGGCCTGTATCCTATGGAATAGAAAAAGGTCATTTTATTTTTGTTTCTCTGGAAACGGAAAAGAGATGCATTCATTGGTATTTCAACGGTTTTAGTTTTTCCTTCATTTCTGAATTCCAATATAAGATTTCCGTCTTTAGGATTTGGCCCCCTCGTCCGCCTTAAAAGCAATGAGGCGCTTTCCTGATTGTTTGCGCATGGCCTTGAGTTTTTATTTCCGAACCATAGTCCTATAGTGTACCTGTTGTATATTTTGTCATCTGAAAGAAAAGCCGGTTTTATGTCAAGAGTCCATTTTTTCCCTTTTATTTCTTTTGCTGCTATTGCCGCGGGCCCTCTGCCTTCAATGTCATAATCATAATCCTCGTCTTGAAAACTTAAAGGCTCATAAACAAGGGCTTTTTCTGATATATTAATTGTCCCGCGGCCTTCCCATATTTTCCAGCCGCCTTCTTCGGTAATTCCGGCTGGCTGCGCTGAGGCGCAAGCGCCTAGCGCTATAGATGTTAAAATAATGCTCAATAGTCTGTTTTTCATTATTATGCCTTTCCTATAAAAAATAAAGCTGTTTATTGTTTTTCTGTGCTGGAATGCCTGATTTTCTGCCTGCTGTCTATAAAAATTGTTACAGGCCCGTCATTATGTATTTCCACTTGCATGCTTGCTCCGAATATCCCTGTTTTTACTGTTATTCCCAATTCCGCTAGTTTTTTGCAGAAATGCTCATAAAGAGGGATAGCCTTGTCCGGTCGGGCGGCTTTTGTAAAATCCGGCCTGCGTCCTTTGAGTGTGTCAGCATACAGAGTGAACTGTGAAATTACCAGAGCTTCACCGTTAATGTCTCTAATTGAATAATTAAATTTGTCATTTTCATCTGAAAAAATACGCATGTCCGCAGTTTTTTCTGCGATATAATCTGCATCTGCTTCAGTGTCATCGTAGCCTATGCCTAGCAGTATTACAAAACCTTTTCCAATTTTTTCTTCTTTGCCGGCAGTTTTTACTCCTCCGGCAGCAGCTCTCTGTATTATGGCACGCATATGTATATTATACAAGTTATAAAGCTGTAAGTTTGTATAATTTAAATTATGAACGTTCCAGGCTTTGTTTTTTTTATTTTGTGCATTTTATGCATGACAGGCTGCGGCCAAAGCAATGGCGATCATTACGAAGATAATTCTGTAATGGAGAAAAATACCGGGCTTCCTTCGGAAGATTTAAATATATCCGCTGTAAGCGAAAAAATATCTGTGGATAAGAATATCAATATGAAGGTTAGAAAGAAAGGCTGTCAGGTAAAAATGAAAACACCTTCCGGGGATATATTATGCCTTGAAAAAGCTGTTACTCCGGAAGAGAGACGGAAAGGCCTTATGTTTAGGAAAAGCCTTCCTGCGAATCATGGCATGCTTTTCTTATTTAATGATGATTCTGTTAAAGGCTTTTGGATGAAAAATACATTCCTGCCTTTAGACATTGTCTTTCTTGATGAAAACTTTGTTGTGCTAAAGGTTTTTTCAGATGTCCCGTCGGTTCAGGAGGGGGCTCCGGATTCTGAAATTCCTTCGGTTGCTTACTGGGGCAGGAATGTTCTTGAGATCCCGGCCGGTTCTTCTGAATCTTATGGCCTTTCATTTGGAAAGAAGCTTATAATCTTATAAGGGCATATAGCAGGATGCTTTTCAGCGCAAATTAAATATCCTCCCGATTTAGCAGGGGATTTTCGGACAACAAGAAAAAGCCATCCTGATAGAGGATGGCTTTTTAATAATTAGGTTATCAGTTAGAGGCTATTATTATTTTTTGCCGGCATTTTGGGTAGCATTCTGTATCAGCTTGTTAATTTGTTCCTGGTCTGGCTGTCCGTTTGCCCCCTGGAGTCCTTGCAGCGAAGACATGTCCATTCCTGCAGGCAGCTGTCCCTGTTCTGCTGCTCCGCCATTACCGTTATTATCCTTATCAAGTTTCATTCTCGGAATAACTGTCTCCGTTCTAGTTTTCTTTTTCTTTGCTGTTTTAGATGTTTTCTGTTCTGAGGCATTTTCTTCAGCATTGGCTGTCTTTTTGCCCATTAGCCTTGCTTTTCTTTCTGCTTCCTCTGCTTCTGCCTGTTTCCTCTGAGCTTGGAAATAGCTTTCATTTGTCTTTTCGAACAGCTCTATTGAGTCTCTCTTGTTCATTGCATTAGAAGCTGTCCTCATCTTTGGCTTCTTTGTCGTGCTAGAGCTTTCGGAGTTTTGCTTGAATGCTTCTCCAGATACAAAGGCTCCTCCAGTTGAGACTGAGCCGCTTGTGCCAGTGAACTGTATTATCGCAAATATGGCTGCCGCAGTAAAGATTATCAGCGCTCCTGCGATTTTGATTATCATAAATTTGTCTTCGCCGGAATTATTAATCATCTGTTCTAATCCTCCAAAGAAGTTTTATTTAGCATTAAACTATTCTTATTTTACTAAATTTGTAATAGCTATATATAAGAAGAATATTGATTTTAGTATTCTCCCGTCATGCTGAATTTATTTCAGCATCTCTGCTGCTTAAAGAGGTTCTGAAACAAGTTCAGGACGACGAAGTAATCTTTGCCTTCTTTATAATTACATTGTATAAATACTTTCCTTTAAAAGAGCCTTGTAATTATATTAATGCCACTGTTAAAGAATATTATTGATTGCTCTGTGTTTATCGTCGTATTTGCGATAGGCAAATGATTCATAGTTTTTTTGTTATCAATGATTATCGATAACATATCTTTATAATAAAAAATATATCTCTATTCTTATTCTTAAGAAATGGACGAAAATATGTACGAGCTGTTCAAAATATCAAATGAATGCTGTGCTATTTGTTTTTGCATTGCATAAAATGTAATGCTTGTATTTAAAACTTGCATGAATACGCTATTTTTATAGTAAAATAATTTTATTATGGGATTCTGGTCCAATGCCTTTAAGATGCCTGAGCATCCTGAACCTTCGGCTGATGAAAAGGAACTTATTCTGAAAGCTGTTGAGAAAATCAGAGCGAAAGAGATGGATTACATAGCTTCGCTGGCAGTGGAAGCATCCCGCCCGGTTCACGGGCTTGGCGCGCAGGCTTTGGTATTCCTGCAGCCTTTTCTTACGACAGTTTTCGGGGCAGAGAAGACGAAAAAATTCGTTGAGTTAATGGAAAACCCGAAGGCTGTAGACTTTTTTTTAAAATCCCTTAACGGAGAGAACAAATGTCCAACCAAGAACTCGAAGTGATTATTGCGACGGACTGCGGAAGCACGACGACAAAAGCCATTCTCATTGAGAAAAAAGGCGACACATACCGCCAGACTTTCCGCGGCGAAGCCCCAACTACCGTAGAAGCCCCTTTTGAAGATGTTACTAAAGGCGTGTTGAACGCCATAACGGAAGTGGAAGAGCTTTCAGGAAGAAAACTGCTAGACGGCGAAAAGATAATTCCCAATGACGGGAAGAATGGAGCTGACATATATGTTTCAACTTCTTCTGCCGGAGGCGGTCTTCAGATGATGGTTGCCGGTGCCGTAAAGGCCATGACCGGAGAATCGGCGCAGCGCTGCGCATTAGGCGCTGGCGCGATAGTTATGGACGTTCTTGCCACGAATGACGGTCGCGCAGGGCATGAGAAAATCGAGCGAATCCGCCAATTGCGCCCGGACATGATGCTTCTTTCTGGCGGCACAGACGGAGGCACGGTTACCCATGTCGTTGAACTGGCACAGTTCCTGAAATCCGCTGACCCGAAGCCTCGTCTTGGCGCATCCTATAAGCTGCCAGTAATTTATGCCGGAAACAATAAGGCTCAGGATAAGATAAAGGAAATTCTTGGAGAAAGCACTGCCCTTATTATTACAGAAAATCTAAGGCCTTCCCTGGAAAAGGAGAACCTAATGCCGGCGCGGCATAAAATACATGACATTTTTCTTGAGCATGTTATGCAGCAGGCCCCAGGCTATCCTAAGCTGATGAAGATGGTTGGCGCTCCTATTATGCCTACTCCGGCAGCCGTAGGCACCATGACTGAAAAATTTGCAAAGGCTAATAATTATAATGTTCTTGCTGTTGACATAGGCGGAGCAACCACCGACGTGTTTAGCGTATTTAATGGAATTTTTAACCGCACTGTGAGCGCTAATTTGGGCATGAGCTATTCTGTTTCAAATGTAATGGCGGAAGCCGGCCTGCCTAATTTGCTGCGCTGGCTTACATACGGAAAAATAGAGGAACAGGATCTTCGCAACAGGCTTAAGAACAAGATGATCCGCCCTACTACCATACCTCAGACCATACAAGATCTTCAGATAGAGCATGCGGCTGCAAGGGAAGCGTTAAGGCTGGCATTTGATCAGCATAAGGCTCTCGCAGTGGGCCTTAAGGGCGTGCAGCAGGAGAGATCCATTTCTGACGCTTTTGACCAGCAGGCTTCCGGCCAAAGCCTGATTGATGTAATGAAGCTGAACTATATTATTGGCTCAGGCGGCATCCTTGCTCATTCTCCCCGCCGCATGCAGTCCATGCAGATGATGATAGATTCATATCAGCCTGAAGGCGTTACAATGATAGCCGTTGACTCAATTTTCATGATGCCTCATCTTGGAGTTCTTTCTCAGCTTAGCGAAAAAGCCGCGCTGGATGTATTTTATAATGACTGCCTGGTACGCCTTGGCACCTGCATAGCCCCTAAAGGAGTTTGCAAGAAGGAAGGCGAAAAGATATTGGACTGGACTGTGGTTACCCCCGATGGCAAGGAACAGAAAGGAGAGCTGCTTTCTGGCGATATGGTTCACATTCCGTTTGATGTGCCTAAAGCTAAAATAATAGCTAAGCCTGCAAAAGGTTTTGACATGGGTGCGGGCAAGGGCCATGAGATAGAAGCGAGTATAGAAGGCGGCGTGGTCGGTCTCGTATTTGATGGCCGCGGGCGCCCATTCTCAATGCCTCAGGATAAAGATGAGCGCATAGCTAAGTTAAAGAAATGGTATTCGGCGCTTGACATGTATCCTGTAGCCGCAATGAATGATTAAACCTGATACAAAGGAATAAGGAGAAAAAATTTATGGCTCATGCATATACCCCCGGACTTAAAGTAATGCCATGCACTGTTATTACTAAAAAAAGACTTTTGCCAATCCCAGGCAAGGTGCTTGCTGAAAAAGGCCAGAATGTGGATGCTTTGGAGGAAGTGGCCCTTACTGAGCTTCCCGGAAAAGTCTATTCAGTTAATGTTGCTAATAAGCTAGGCATAAGCGCTGCTGAAGTTGCAAAATATATGCTTAAGAAAGAAGGCGATAAAATAGAGAAGGGAGAAGTGCTTGCTGAAACAAAGCCCATTATTAAATGGAAATTTTTGCAGGACTTGCTTAAATCCACTGTAGAGTCTAGCATTACGGGCACTGTGGAATCAATTTCAACTGTAACAGGACAGGTTCTTTTAAGAGAACCGCCTAAGCGCTTGCCTATCAAAGCTTATATAACAGGCAAGATAATTGATGTTACTCCTGATTTTGGCGTTACAGTGGAAAGCGAAGGAACCTTTATTCAGGGAATTTTCGGAATTGGAGGCGAAACTAATGGCGAGATAGCCATGGCGGCAGATAAGCCTGATAAGGAATTGCTTCCGGAAGAGATCAAGGATGAATATAAAGGAAAGATACTAATTGGCGGAAAATACGCATCTTTGGCAACAATTAAGAAAGCCATTGAAAAGGGTGTGCATGCTTTAGTGGTAGGCGGAATAGATGACAGAGATTTGCGCCTTCTGTTAGGTTATGACATCGGCGTTGCTGTCACGGGGACAGAAAAAATAGGCATTACCCTTATAATTACAGAAGGTTTTGGAACCATTCCCATGGCTCATGGAACTTTTGAGCTTCTTAAATCCAGGGAGGGCGAAAAGGCATCTGTTTCCGGAGCTACCCAGATTCGTGCTGGCGTTATGAGGCCGGAGATTATCATTCCCGGAATGCCTAAGCATATTTCAGAAGTGAAGCGTGATCAGGGCAGAGGCTGGATAGAGCCTGGAGATCCGATACGCATTATCCGCGAGCCATACTTCGGAATATTGGGAAAGGTGAAATCTCTCCCCCCGGAGCTTACGGTAATAGGCAGCGAATCAAAAGCCCGTATCTTGGAAGTGGAACTAGATAACGGAGAGGTGATTGTTGTCCCCCGCGCTAATATTGAAGTTCTTGAAAAATAATTAATGGCAAAAAAGAAGAACAAACTGGCAGCAGCTGCTGCCATGGAGCATGCGCCGGCTGTTAAGAAACCGGCGCTGCTCATTTTCATTTCGGCAGCCTGGGGCATGTTTATTTTGTATGCCTGGCTGTTTTCCCCGCAATTCAGCAATGCTTCCTTTTCATATTTTTATCATCATTTCAATGCTTTTTTTCTTTCAATAGGATCCGGATTTTTTTCAGTTTTGCCTGGCTATTTGCTTGAAGCTTCTGTTTTCGCAATTCTTGCTGCTTCCTGCCATGGCTCCGGGCGTTTTGCTCTGTCTTTTTTCAAAGAAGATTTCTCCTGCCTTGAAAAGCTTTCTTTTTCTTTTGGCTTAGGCATGATGTTTCTTTCCTCCTGGGTTTTCGCATTGTCCGTCCTGCATCTTCTTTATCCGGCTGCTATATGGCTGTTCGCAGCTGCTGGCATGGTTTTAGGATATTTCTCATTGCGCAGAATGCCTTTTATTAAGCCGGATTTCCGCTCTTTTTGGAAAAACATAGGCTTTTTGGAAAAAACGGCTTTTTTTTGCCTGCTTTGTTTTGCGGCATTTGCCTTTTTTTCTGCCCTTTCGCCGGAAATATTTTATGATTCCCTTGTATATCATTTAGGCATTCCTAACCTTTGGGTAAATTCCCATGGTTTTGTTAATGTTCCTGATAATCTTTATTCTAATCTGTTCATGTTCCATGGAATGATATTTTCAGCTGGACTTTCCATTCTGTATTCTGAAGCAGTGCCTAAGCTTTTTAACTGCTATTCCATGGCGATTGCCATACTGTCTTTTACCGGCATATCGTGCAGATATTTTTCTGCAAGGTTTTCTGTATGGCCTGCATTGTTTTTCTTATCTTTTGTGATTTGCGGTTCATCTTTGCTTTATGCTGGTACAGAAACAATGTCCGCAATGTATTGCTCCATAGCTTTAGCGGCAGCATTGCGGGCTCTTTTCCCTGTTCAGGCATGTGCAAAACATAAAGTCAAGGGCAGTAAGGAAAAAATAGATGCTGATACAATTAGTTCCAATATTTCTGCCGGGCCATCTGGCATATTTGAAATAAGCAGCGGCTCAGTGTTTTTTTATGTCATGAGCGGTTTTTTTGCCGGCTGTGCCATGGCTGTAAAAGCAACAGCGCTTTTATATGTGATAAGCCTTATGCTTATGGTTGTTTTTTTCTTCAGGAAAAACTTGCGCTTAGCCTTAAAGCCTCTTATTCTTTTTTCATTGCCGGCTGCGCTTCCTGTAATCCCATGGCTTATAAAAAATATTGTTTACTGCGGCAATCCTTTCTTCCCTTTTGCCACATCTGTATTTGGCATTCCGGAAGGATATTCTTCCAGCCAGATTTCCGCATTTATGGCTGACACTCATCCAAGGAATTCTTTTATTTCATGGCTTAAGCATCCGTGGAGCATTTTGCGAGGAGATGTTACTGGAGGAGATATTTTCCCGCCATTATTTTTCCTGATTCTTCCGTTTGTGCCTATGTTTTTTTCAGCAAGTCCGGTTATTCCTCTTTTGGCTGTTTTTTCAGCCGCAAGCTGGCTGCTTTGGTCATCAGTTTCCGAAATGTCAAGATTCCTCCTGCCTGTACTGCCTGCAATTTCCATAATCATAACTGCGGCTGAAATTGCTAAGCCGAAGCTGTCTGCCTGGCTGCGTGCCCTCTTCCTGGCGCAAGGCGTTTTTATGTTTATGATCTTTTTCTCGCTTATAGGAAACCAGGACCGCTATTATGTGCTATTTAACAAAGTAAGCGCTGATTATTTTCTTTCAAATTCACATAATATTTATCCCTTCCCTGTTTACCAAGCTATTAAGTACGTAAATGAAAATCTTCCTTCGGAGGCAAAGATAATTTTTCTTGGCGATTCCAGGGGGTTTTTCCTGCGCAGGATTTTTTCAGCAGCCTCTGCCTTTAATACGGAATCTCTTGCCAGGCTTGCGGAAACTTCATCTGATGCCGATGAAATGTATGCAAAGCTTAAGGCTTCCGGTTTTACTCATGTTATATTTAATCCCGGGGAAGCTATAAGGAATAAAGTTTATAGGCAGTTTAAGAATCCCCATGCAAGGGAAGTTTTCCGCAACTTTTATAATAAGCATCTTTCCTTGCTGCATTTTAGCAATGAGCTGTACAGAAAAAATATTGTAAATACTGTTTTTGTTATGGAAATATCAGAAAAAGGCAGTTCAGACATGATTCCTAATTATTTAGAAGAGAGACTCAAAGAAGAGGAGCTGAGGGAACATTCCGGGCTTATGTAAATCTGCCGGCAGACTGTAAATTTCCTGATTTTATATTTTTTGGTTTGCCAGCAGCCTCGTCTTTTTATTATATTGATTTTATGTTATGAAAAAAACAGAATTGTTATTAGTTTTCTTTTCTTTTCTTTTTTTATGGCCAGGCTTATCATTTGCTTTGAATGGCAAGTCTAACATTGCGCTTCCTCTTATTGAAGATGCAATAGCAGAAGATATGCCTTATGACAGCGGCGGGGACATTCTTTTGCGCTGGCCTGCTGATGAGGACGATGAGGGCGTGGTTTATGAAATATATGCCAAAACTGAAAGCTCCGAAAATGAATGGAAGCTTGCGGACTCATTCAAGGCTTTTGAAAAAACAGCTGATAAGATGCGCATGCCATTTTGGGCCTGGAGTCATGGCTCAGATGAGTATGCAGTAAAAATTCCCATAAAAAGCGTTGATGGAGATGCTGACATTGGCACTGTCCTGTGCTTCAAGATAAAGGCTTTTAGAGACGGAAAGCCTATTGCTGAAAGCGCAATATTATGCGCCTCATCAGATGACAATTGGTTCAATCTCCCCCGCCTTAATGGCCTTTTAATGGTAATTCTTATAACTGCGGCATTCTTCATGACAATGTCGCGCGCTAAAAAAAAGGGGCTTTTCATACGCCGCATCGCAGGGCTTGATGCCATAGATGAGGCCATAGGCAGGGCAACGGAAATGGGCAAGCCAATATATTACTCCACAGGAATAAACGGCATGTCTAGCGTTAACACTATTGCTTCGCTTTCAATTCTTGGGGAAGTTTCAAAGAAAGTTGCAGAGTATGACAGCATAATAAAAGTGCCGCATTATGATCCGATAGTCATGTCTGTGGCCAAGGAAACTGTAAAACAGTCTTATATTGAGGCAGGCCGCCCTGATTCATATCACGATGATGCGAATTTCTTCCTTAGCTCTGACCAGTTTTCTTATGCGGCTTCGCTGGAT
The DNA here is from genome assembly GCA_024681855.1 of Elusimicrobiales bacterium. GTDB lineage: Bacteria > Elusimicrobiota > Elusimicrobia > Elusimicrobiales > UBA9959 > CACZRG01. Next base: position 16,628 of record JAILAB010000057.1, on the reverse strand, counting down.
GGCATGATTGAAAGGGAAAAACCTGCTGCCTGTTTTTTCATGGGTTATTTTTTGGCCGAGTCCCTGCTTCTCACTGAAGTGGGAGCTTCTGCCGGGGCCATACAGATTGCCGCAACTGATTCAGAGTCTCAGCTGCCATTCTTCTTTACCTCATGCGATTATACTCTAATAGGCGAAGAGCTTTACGCAGCCGGGGCATATCTCTCTAAAGAGCCAATGCTCCTAAGCGTGCTTAAGCTTCAGGATTTCGGAAAGCTGTTCATGATGCTTTCCGTTCTTATAGGAGGCATAGCCATTGCATTAGCGGCTGTTTTCCATTGCGATGGTTTTGTAAAAGGTCTTTTGGATTTTTTCACTAATTACTGATATGCTTATAATTAAAAAATACATTCCATTAGCTATCGTTACAATTGTCGGTCTGCTGACTTTGGCTACCTATTATGTGCCGGCGAAGGCATCTTCCGCTTATCTCAGCACGCTTAACCAGTGGGAAGTGATTGTCTCAGGCTTCGCTTTCCTGCTAGGCCTTATCAGCCTTCTCATGACGCATTATAAAAAAATAGCTAAACGCGTTGACGGCTGGGGCTATAGCCTGTTTGTATTCATAGGCTTCTTTGCTGTAGTTATTCCTGGAATAATAAGTCATGGCGCGCAGGCTAAAGACGGTGTTCTTACATCGCTGGGCTGGGCATTCAGATATCTTTATAATCCGCTTGCTGCCACAATGTTCGCCGTTTTGGCTTTTTATATAGTCTCAACGGCTTTCCGCTCATTCCGAATAAAATCCGTTCAGGCATTTGTGCTTTTTATTGCCGCATTTATACTTATCCTTGGAAATGTCCCTGCGGGGCAGATGCTTTGGGATGCCATGTTAGGCTGGACTGGAATATGCGGAATAGGCGATATAATACAATGGATAATGCAGGTGCCTAGCGTAGCGGCAAAACGCGGAATCATGATAGGAATTACAATCGGCGCTGCGGTAACTTCCTTAAAGATTATATTCGGAATTGAAAGACAATATATGGGCAGGGACTGAAATGAAAGATAAATTAAGAAGATTCTTAAGAATAGACCGCCGCTGGATATTCCTGCTGCTTACCGCAGTTATGGTATGGCCCATAATACATCCCTTTGGCCTTTCCGGCAAAACATCGCAGCAGAGCGTAAGGGATTTCTATGATTTTGTGGAAAAACTTAAGCCTGGCCAGGCAGTGATACTCGGCACGGATTATGATCCATCCACAAAGCCTGAGCTTCATCCTCAGGCGGTCGCTGCCCTGCGCCACCTGTTCAGCAAGGATGTAAGAGTTCTGATACTAACATTCATATCAGGCGCCCCAGGCATGATTGAGGAGCTTAATCAGACGGTTCCGGCTGAATACGGCAAGGAATATGGCAAGGATTATGTAATAATGCCATATAATCCTAACTATATGGCCGCAATGACTCAGATGAGCATAGACATATATAAAGCCTATGACAAAGATGCGGAAGGGAATGATGTGCGCGGCATGCCTGTTATGGCAGGCATAAAAACTTATAAAGACATAGCCGGGGTGATTGAAATAACAGGCACCGGCATGCTTGACGCATGGGTGGCTTATGCCGGAGACAAATACGGCGTGCCAATAATAGGCGGCACTACGGCTATAAGCCAGCTTGGCTTCGGCCCATATTTGCAGAATAAGCAGATACGCGGCCTTGTGGGAGGCATGCGAGGGGCTAGCGAATATGAAACGCTGATAAGCAAGCCTGGAAAGGCCACAAGCGGCATAGATGCCCTTAACATGGCCCATCTGCTGGTTATACTGCTCATACTGTCTTCAAATTTGATTCTGCTCGTTATAAAGGAGAAATGATCCATGGAAAACTCAATGTCCATCATTCTTGGCGGCTGGCTTTCCGCAGGATTAACGATATTTCTATTCAGCTTTCTGTATAAAGACAATCCGCTTTTCAAAATTGCCGAACATCTGTACTTAGGCGTTGGCATGGGCTGGTGGTTTATTGTTCTGCTTTACGGAACTTGGATTCCTAAAGCGTATGAGCCTTTTATGCAGGGAGAATATGTCCTAATAATTCCCGTGCTGCTGGGTCTTTCGCTAGTTACTCAGTTTATCCCCCGCATATCATGGATTTCCAGATATGGCTTCACATTCATTATGGGATACGGCGCAGGCCTGGTGCTTCCGCTTAATCTTGCCACAGACTTCATGGCGCAGATTGCCGGGACGATAAAACCATTTTCACAGCTCGCCTCCATGAGCTGGGGAGCAATTATAAATTCCTTCTTAATAGCCATAGGAGCCGTATGCGTGCTTGCTTATTTCTATTTCTCCGTAGAGCATAAAGGCATTGTGAAAAAGGCTTCAAACATTGGAATTTACTTCCTTATGATTTATTTCGGAGCTTCATTCGGTAATACGGTTATGGCCCGTTTCTCGCTGCTTTATGGCCGTTTTGACCTGCTGTACGATTTCTCAGGGGCGTCTTATGCCTTTGCCACTCCGATAATCATTATTCTTACTGTCGGTTTCTTTGCGCTAAAGCATTTTATGGATAAGAAGAAAAATTCCGGCGCTGCTCAGCCTTAGGCAAAGCATAGCTGGAATAGAGTCATTTGCTGAAACTCAGCATATGTCTTTTTTTATATCTTAGAACGAATCTGCGTTTGCGGTTTTCAATCGTGTTAATGCTTGGTTTGAATGCCTGGTCTTTTTATTTTTATAATACTTTTATACAGCCTGACTTTTTTTTCAGGCTTTTCTTAAATAAACTTATAGGAGTTTTTTGCTTATGAGACTAGGAAAAATTATTATATTGCCGGTTTTCGCTGTTTTGCCATTATGCATGTCTTTATCACCTGTTCATGCTGCTGCGCTAAAAAACGGAAAAACAGTAATGGCAACGGTAAACGGGAAAAAAATAACTGCCAATGACATTACTGTCAGGCTTTGGGAGGCTCAGGGCAATCAAATTCTTAATGAACTTATAGCCGAAAGAGTGCTTTTGGACGAAGCCGCAAAGCAGAAAATAACTGTTTCTGATGAAAACATAAATGCGTTTTATGAGAGAAGCCTTGGAGGCCGCTCCAAGCAGGATGCGGCAAAGGATCTTGCCCGCATAGGCCTTACGGAAAAAGACATTAAGCTCAGGTTAAAGAATCAGGCTATAATGAATGAGCTTATTATTAAGCTTGGCGGCATAAGTGTTTCCGAAGGTGAAATATCAGCTGCATACAGCAATGGCAAAGATAAACTGGTAAAGGCCGAAACATATAACATAAGCCAAATCATAGTGCCGACAAAGGAAGAGGCAGGTCAAATCATTGATGAGCTTTTGCAGAATAGCAAAGCTGACTTTTCTGAAATGTCAGCTGCCAGGTCAGCTGATCCCGGCCTTAGGGAAAGGAAAGGCTTGGTAGGCGATGTTGCAAGAGGCCAGCTTCCTCAGAATATTGAGAATGAGCTATTTAGCCTGAGGCCTGGCCAGCTAAGCAGAGTAATGGCTACTGGCAGCGGGTATAGCGTTTTTAAGATTAATTCCATAAGCCCCGCCAGGCAGCTTTCTCTTGAAGAGGTTAAGGAAAGTTTGCGAACTGCAATACTTGCGAACAAGCTGAATGCCAAGAGAGGCGAAGTTATAAACTCATTAGTCAGTCAGGCAAACATAAAAATTAACTGATTTGGCATTGTTATATAAAAAAAGAAGCGGGAAACCGCTTCTTTTTTTATGCTAGGGCTCAGTTCAGTCTTGTATGATATGCACGGCTTTCATGATGTCTTCCATTTTTTCCGCACGAACAAGATAGCCCTGGTCTCCCATTCCTCTTGCGATTATGGGCGGCAGTTCTTTATAATATACCAGCATGTCTCCCAATTCACGCATGGCTTCTTCATTGGTTCTGCTGTAATTCAGCCTGTTTTTTCTGCTTATGAAGCAGGTATGGTATTTCCTCTCATATTGCAGGTTTACCGTGCCTTTGGCCTGAACTTCTGCCCATGCCGCATACATGTCAATGTCACATGCATAGTTGAACATGTCCATTGAGAATCCCCCCGGCGGTCGCATATTTACTTCCAAAGCGCATATTTCCCCATTTTTCATTCGGAAGAATTCCATGTGGAAGAATCGGCCTTTCACATTGAAAGCCTTAACCGCGATTCTGCCTATTCTCTCCAAGTCGGCAGGAATTTCCCGCTGTGAGAAATAATACAGGTGATTGTCAGACAGCACCGATTCCATCACTCCCTGATCATAATTGTGCGAAGTGCAGAAAACAATGTTCCCCTGCTTGTCGGTAAGCCCGTCAAAGGTTACGATGTCTCCCTGTATGTATTCTTCAGCTATGATGTCATGATCCTCTGGTTTTTTCTCATTGAAGAACCAGTCCGCTTCGGCATCATTGTCCAAATTGTATGTGAGGTCTGCTCCCATGCCGTCATCAGGCTTTACTATTATCGGATAGCCCACTGTGGCAGCGAACTGCTTTGTCTCTTCTGCGGAATTAACCAGTTTCCCTCTGGCGCATTTTATGCCGGCTGACTGGTAAATTTTCTTCATATAGGATTTTCTGCGGATATTGCAGATAGTGTCATTCTTTATTCCCTCTATGTTGAATTCCGTGCGCAGCGCGGCTTCTGATTCAAGCCAGTATTCATTCAGGGAATCAATGCCGCGTATTGGACCAAATTTATTTATGAAGAAGGCCACTGCTTCACGCAGAGAGTCATAGTCATGCATGTCATCTACATGATAATACCAGTCAACGCTTTGTGCTAGTTCATGCTTCAGTTCGCCGAAAGAAGGCTCGCCGATCGCAAGCGTGTTAAAGCCGGCTTTTTTGAGAGCGCGGCAAAAAAGATAATAATTCTCAGGAAAATGAGGAGATAAAAATATGAAGTTCATATAATAATTTTATAAAATTATTGCTATGAAGATTAATTACCATAAAATTTTTAGCAAAGAGCTTAATGAAGATTTTGAAATGAAAGTATACGGCCATGCCGGGAAGCCGGTTATGGTTTTCCCTACGAGCTGCGGCCGTTTTTGGGACTATGAGGATCATGGCATGATTGATGCCATGTCTGAATTTATAGAGAATGGCGAGATAATTGTTGTTGCAGTAGACGGCAGGGATGAGGAATCCTGGTATAAGCCGGTGCGCGATGAATGGATAGGACGGCGTCAGGATGACTATGAGCGCTGCATAATGCACGATGTTATCCCTTTCCTGCGCGAGCAGCACGGCATGACGGAAAAATACATTGCCACGGGCAATAGCTTCGGGGCTTTCCATTCTGCTAATATTTCCTTGAAGCATCCTGAATTTTTTGATGCGGCTATATGCCTTAGCGGCGTTTATGCCATGTCCCGTGAAATGGACGGATATTTTGACGAAGGCATTTATTTTAATTCCCCCTCCATATATATGCAGAATCTGTATGACAATACGATACTGGACAAGCTGCGCGAAAACTACTATGTGATTTCGCATGGCCGGGGAGCTTGGGAAGCCTGGAATGATCAGGCAGAGGAGCTTGCTGCGGCCTTATGGAAAAGGAATATTACCGTATGGTATGATCCTTGGGGTGAGGAATGGCCTCATGACTGGAATACCTGGCTGCTTCAGATAAAGAAATATTTGACGGCTTTCCGTGAAGGCGTGATGTTTAAGGATGGTCTCTTAAAGATAACAGGCCCGGACCGCAGGATAAATCTGCTTTAAATCGCCTGCGGCCCTGTCATTTTTGTTCCTTATTTTGGCTTATAGACAAAAGAAGCGGATTAGTCCGCTTCTTTTGTTTGTTTTTTATAGCTTTTTTTCCTCAAATGGCAATGGGTCTGTATTTTGCCTTTATGTTTTTTTCTTAGCCTTATTTCATTTATTGCCGCAAATGCCAACAGAACAGAAAAAAAGGCTGTTTCCGCAATTATAAAAGCCTTAGCAGAGAAAAAGGCTGCCGCAAGAAGGCCTGAAACGGAGAATAAGGTATATGCCAAAGCCATTTTGGGGAATGCGTCTTCAAAACATTTGCCTCCTATGCCATATTTTTTGTGTTTTCTTTCCAGGATAAAGCCTAGGAAAGCGGAAGCTGGCACTGGCAGTGCTAGGGCTAAGATGAAAAGCTTTGCTGTCATTTGCGCTTATGCTTTTATATAAGCTGTTTTATTATTTCAAGCATTTCCTCATGTATGAGACCATTTGTTGCCAGAGTCTGTTGCCCTATAGAGTCATCTATTTTCCAAGGTGTTCCTGAAAAATCGCTTATTTTCCCGCCGGCTTCTTCGGCTATCAGCCAGCCAGCGGCAACGTCCCATGGCTTCAAGTTAAATTCCCAATAGCCGTCGGTTCTGCCTGCTGCCAGCCAGCACATATCAAGAGAAGCTGCTCCAAGCCGCCTGACATCATGGGATTTTTTCATGAATTCCTTAAAGAATTTCAAATAATAGTCTGCTTTTTCTGCTCTGTCGTATGGAAAGCCTGTTACAAGAAGAGCGTTTTCTACAGACTGTGTTTTTGATACATGTATTTTTTCATTGTTGAGAAAAGCCCCTTTTCCTTTTTCGGCTGAAAAAAGCTCATTTCCCATAGGGTTGAAAACTCCTGCTGAAAGAGTTTTCCCCTCTTTTGCAAAAGCAACTGATATTCCTGCGATAGGAAATCCATGGGCATAATTTGTTGTTCCGTCTAAAGGGTCTATTATCCATGCCCGCCCTGATGGCACTGTTCCTGAAAAATTTTCCTCTGCTATTATGCTGTCATTAGGAAAGCATTTTGATATTATGCCTATGGCTTTCTGCTGGGAAGCTATGTCTGCCTCGGTAACTAAATTGGCACGGCCTTTAAGCTTATAAGATGTCTTGTTAAATTTTGAGGAAAGGATTTCTCCGCATTCCTGCAAAACCTTTAAAAGCGTTTCTGTCTCTTTCATTTTTTTCTCTGTGTGTTATTGTGTGTTTTTAGTGAAGGTTTTCCTGCAAGCCTGGCTGCAAGCTTTGCTGCAGCCTCCTGCGCTGTTTCAGGAATAGGAAAAAGCTCAGCATGCAAATTTGGCATTATTTCATGCATGGCTGCTATTATCTGCGTGATATAGAAATAGCTGTTCATTGTTCCGCCAGTCACTGCGGCTCTTATGGTATTTCCTTCAATAAATGCAGGATTTTCTTTTGCGGCTTGCGCAATCAGGCCAGCCAGCGACTTCGCTCCTTTTCTTGCTGTTTCCAGACAGAATTTTCCCTCTTCTTCAATCGCCGCTTTATTATTGCATTCATCATTTTTTAAGCTTGGTAATTCTTTTTTGCTTATTATATTGTTGTGGTGCCTTTCTGCCTTGGAAAGAAGCAGCATGGCATAACTGGCGCTTTCCGCATGGCTTCTGGGCTCATCTTCCTTAAGCAGTCCATGTTTTATTAGCCACTGCCTGCCTAGCCAGCGGCCTGAACCGGGATCTCCGGAAACAGGGTTTTTGCCGCCATAAATAGTAAAACCTCCACGCTTTCCTGCTAGCAGAACTGAGCCTGTTCCGGAAATGAGCAGCAAGCCTTTGTTTTCTCCGAATGCCGCAAGATGCGCAGCTTCCGCATCGGATATAACGGCCTTAATGGATGCGCGGCCTTCAAGGCCGGATATTATGCTTTCCCTTACTGCCGGTATGGTAAGCGCCCCTCGGCTTGCGATTGCCAATGGTTTTTTTTCCGCAGACCATTCCTTTATTATTTCTGCCAGTTTTTTAGTGAATGAGTTTATCCCTTCTTCCGTTGGAAAATGTGTTTCGCGCAGATGAGCACCGTCATAGCCTAATGCAAGCACTCGCGTAAGAGTTCCTCCGCGGTCTACGCCAATGGAAAAATCTGAAAATTGACGGCACATTTTCATAAATGATAGCATATATATTAAGCAGAGGCTAGCAGCAATGAGCAATATAACACTTACTTCACTAATGACGCCAGGAAGCATTTTTTTTCTTGATGATTCCCTAGATAGCTCCTATGGCAAGAAAGAGGCTCTGTCTTTTTTGGCATCCCATTTAAAAGATGAAGTTCCCAGAGATGTGGCTTCTACTGAATTGGAAGAGCTGTTGCAGATGTCTGGAGATTCTCAGCAGCTTCATGCCTCAAGCTTATATTTAGCTTTTGCTAAATTTCCGGAACTGCGCGATATTCATAGCGTGCTTGGCATATCCCGCAAGGGTTTTGACAATGGCGGCAATTCCCCGGTTAAAGCCGTACTGGTTTCCCTTGTGCCGCGAAATTCGGCCTTTTTTCAGAAACATTTGGACTTCCTTTCATCCATAAACTCTCTGTTTACAGATGAGTTTGTCTCAAAAATTGCTGAAGCCGCAGATCCTCAGGCTGTGTATGAGATGTTGGCCAGCTGAAGTCTGGCATTTCCTGTTTTTCCAAAATCGCTGCATAAGAAAGCTCAAGTTTTTTATTAGCATGCTGGAGCCTCCAAGGCTTCATGTTAAGCAATTTTTCATTAAAGAATTTGAAGCAGTTATGCCTTATTCAGCCTTTATAAGGCTCTAGAGAATTATATATAATTATATTATCAGACTATGAAAAATAATCAGCAGACTTTACCTGTTTCCGGCGGAAAATTGAAACATGTTTTTGTTCTCAGCACCGCCATGCTCAGTTTCATTTCTTTTTGGAAAGCTGCGGCAATAGTATTATGTGATTTCGGATCAAGCGCATATTATTCAGGCTCCATAGCCATGAACGCATTTGGCGCCGCATTCCCATGGTTTGTTCTTGGGGTAATGCTGTTTGCCGGGGTAATGCTTTCCGTTTACATGGAATCCTGCCTAATGTTCACCCGCGGCGGCGTTTATGTGGTTGTGCGGGAAGCCATGGGTTCCGTAATGGCGAAGCTTTCTGTTTCTGCCTTGCTTTTTGATTATATCCTTACCGGGCCAATAAGCTCTGTTACAGCCGGTATTTATCTTGGGGCATTATTGGCAAACCTGCTTCCGCTTGCCGGGTTAAACTGGCCTATTAGCCCTAGAATATTTGCCGTTGTTTTTGCAGTAACAGTCACTGTTTATTTTTGGAGAGCCAATATTAGGGGCGTGAAGGAGTCATCTGACAATAATGTAAAAATAATAGCTTTCGTTTCCGTTGTTGCAGTGATACTTATAAGCTGGTCAATATATACTCTTTGCCAGCGCGATAATATAATTCTCCCTCCTTTTCTTCCGGAGCTTACGGATCATGCTTTGGGCTGGACTAAGAATATCCCATGGCTTAAGACTGCCGGAATAATAGGCTTCATAATGGCTTTCGGACATTCCATAGTGGCGCTCAGCGGCCTTGAGACTCTCGCGCAAGTATACCGTGATTTGGAAGATCCTAAATATCCTAATCTAAAAAAAACAGTAATTACTATTTTCATTTTCAGCATCATATTCACTGGCGGGGTCACATTCCTGGCTGCGCTGGTGATTCCTGCTGAACACATGCCGCAATACGCAGACAATATGCTGGGCGGCCTTGCCATGGAGCTTCAAGGACCTTATGTGGCACGGCTAGCCATGCAGACGCTGGTTGTTCTTTCAGGCGCATTAATGCTGGTGGGAGCGGTGAACACTTCTTTTTTTGGATCTAACGGAGTGCTTAACCGGGTAGCCGAAGACGGAATCCTGCATGACTGGTTCCGTCAGCTTCACCCGAAATACGGCACAACATACCGTCTGATAAACATAGTAGCCTCTGCTCAGATATTGACAATTTTCCTTTCCGGAGGAGACATATTCCTCATCGGCGAGGCTTATGCCTTCGGAGTTCTGTGGAGCATTACTTTTGACACTTTGTCCATGATTATTCTGAGGTTTAAGAAACCTGATGAAAAAAGAGAATTCCGCTTTCCTTTTAACATAAAAGCCGGAAATGTATATGTTCCAATAGGTCTTTCTATAGTTTTTGTCATTCTTCTTTCAGTCGTGGGCATGAACCTGCTTACAAAGAAGATAGCCACCATAGGCGGTGTTTCCTTCAGCATAATATTCTTCATCATTTTCCAGATTTCTGAAAAAATGAATGAAAGGAAAGCTCAGCTGCTTCCTCCGGATGATGATAAAGAAGAAAAAATGAACACGCGAATGGAGTCGGATATACTGAAAGTTGCCGGTGAATTAAAGAGAAGCCGCCGCATACTTATACCGGTAAGGAATCCGAACAGCCTTGTGCATCTTTCCTATGTGCTTGAAAATGAAGACGATGACGATACGGACATAATTGTTCTTAGCGCTAAAATAGCGGCAGGCCTTCACGCCGGAGAAGAGACAATGACAGATGAAGATAGGGAGGTCTTCCGCTCCGTAATACTTATGGCGGAAAAATATGGCAAGACTGTTAAGCCTATTTTTGTTTTCTCAAATGATCCTTTTTATTCCATAGCTCAGGTTGCGCATGCCCTTAAAGCGAATGAAATCGTCATGGGAGTTTCAGGAGCAAGCGGCGCAGAAGTGCAGCTTGAAAAAATGGCTATGGCCTGGGGAATGATTAAGAAGCCGGAAGAAGAAATCCATGAAGTTACGGCAAGGGTCGTTTGGGCTGGGAGGCAGATGTCATATCGCATGAGATGATACAGCCAGACAATAGCTGCGCAGGCATGTCCTTTAATTATATTATTGAGTGCCTGCGGGAATTTTTTTGAGGCATAATGATATTGAAGGTGTTTTATGGCACTAATGAAAATATATAAGTACGGCGAGCCTATTTTAAGGCGTAAAATGAAACCGGTTGATCCTGCTATTATAAGGAAAAAACTTCAGCCGGTGATTGAAGATATGTTTGAAACTATGGAGGCGGCTCATGGCGTAGGCCTTGCTGCTAATCAGGTCGGATTAGACATGCGTCTTGCAGTAATAAGCATTCCGTCAGGCGATGAGGGTGAAACCATTGATGCTGTGCTTATAAATCCTGTTATTGTAGAAAAAACAGGCGAAATGAATGAGGAAGAAGGCTGCCTGTCGTTCCCAGGAATTTTTGCTAAGGTAAAACGCTTTCAGAAAGTAAAAGTTCATTGCTTCAATGAAAAGGGCATGCCGGTTGAGATAAATGCTGAAGGCCTTTTTGCCAAAGCCATCCAGCATGAAATGGATCATTTAGACGGTATATGTTTTACTGACAAGGTATCAGCTATAAGCAGGCTTAAGATTAAGCCGGCTCTTTCCAGGCTTAAAGCCGAAACCGAAAGGAATATGAAAAGATGAAAAGGATCAGGACTGTTTTTCTTGGAACTCCCGGCATAGCCGTGCCGTTCCTTGAAACGGCATTGGCCAGCCCTTGCTGTGATTTGGTTGCCGCAATATCCCAGCCTGACCGTCCTTCCGGCAGGGGGCTTAAGCTTATGCCTTCGCCTGTGAGCATTAAGGCGAAAGAATCTGGAATCCCGGTGTTTAAGCCGGCTAAAAAAAAGGAAATACATTCTATCATAGAGAAAATAAAGCCTGATCTCGCCATTACTTGCGCATATGGGCGCATAATACTTGAAGAGACTCTAGCCATTGCAAGCCAGGGCTTTATCAATGTGCATTTTTCTCTTCTGCCCAAATATCGCGGCGCTGCACCCGTGCAGCGGGCGATAATGGACGGAGAGAAAGAAAGCGGGGTTACTATATTTTGGCTGGATAAGGGCATGGACACAGGCGATATTCTTATGAGCCGAGCTATGCCTATTGACATTAGCGATGATGCTGTCTCCCTGTTCGCTAAAATGACAGATATCGGAACCTCAATGCTTAAGGAAGCGCTGTTTTTGTGTGCGGAAGGCAAGGCCCCCCGCATTCCTCAGTCTGGCCAGGCATCTTCCGCTCCGATGCTCTCCTCTTCCGATGCCTTATTTGATTTTTCAGGAGATGCCTTATCCATATATAATAAAATAAGGGGGCTTTCCTGCGGCCCGCGTGCGCGCTTTATGCTTAATATGCCTGGCAGGAAGCCTCAGTCCGTGCAGGTTTTCTCTGCCAGCGCGCATGAAGATTTTGACGGCCAGTATTCTGCCGGACAAATATTCAAGGTGGAAAAAAACGGAGGCTTTTATGTAAAATGTGCCTTAGGCGCTCTTTATGTAAAAGAAGTAAAGCCGGAAGGAAAGAAAGTCATGAAAGGTTGTGATTTTCTGAATGGACTTAGGCTTAAAGCAGGCAGTTTTTTATAAATTTTTGCTCTTATTTTTGCAGGAGAAGACATGAACGAATTTACAAATGAAAAGAAGACCTCCCAAAGCGGGAATGGAAAAAAATTCTGGCGCAATTTTATACTTATAGCCATTACGGCTGTATTTTTGATATGCGTATTCGGATACTGGCTCTATGGCTGGCTTGCTGAAGCCGTAATACATAACAAGCCTGAAGTTATTGTGCCGGACATAACAGGCAAATCTTCAGTTAACGCGCTTCAGGTTCTTTCAGATAACAAGCTTTCGGTTTATATAGAAAAATATGAGTTCAAAGAGTCAGAGCCCATAGGCACGGTTATAAAGCAGCTTCCTGCCGTAGGCACAACTGTCCGCGAAGGAAAAACAGTAAGGATAACCGTAAGCAAGGGCGGAGAATCAGTATTTACTCCGACTCTTTCAGGCCTTTCCCTGCGCAATGCGGAGCTGCTTCTTCGCCAAAACCAGCTTAGCTTAGGCGAAGTGAGCGAAGGATATTCAATGCGAGTTGAGAAAGGCACCGTGCTGTCCCAGGATCCTAAGCCTGAAACTAGCGTATCTAAGAATACCATGGTAAATGTGAAGGTTTCTGCCGGCGCTCCGCCAAGCGGCATATTAATGATGCCTGATTTCCTTCAGAAAGATCGCGAAGCTGTTGCGGCATGGGCATCTAAGAATGACGTCAAGGTTAACTATGCCGAAGATCCGAAGTCCGCTTTTCCGAAAGGAACGGTTTTTGCCCAAAGCCCTGATCCTGATACTTTATTAGATGGCAAGTCCAGCGTTAAGGTTACCGTAAGCGCTAAGAAAAGAGAAGCTTCAGCGGAAGGCGAATATAACATAAAGTATGAAGTGTCTTCAACAGGTTCTCAGAGAAGCATAAGGATTGTTTCCATAGGCAAGGAAGGAGAAAGGGAAGTTTTCAATGGCTTGCGCGATCCCGGCTCCAAAGTGGATATCAGCATACCCAAAAAAGATCTAGTGAAAATACGCATTTTTGTTAACGGCATACTTGTAGAGGAGAGACCGGTAAAATGAGTTTTCCCCTCCCTTTTGGCAAGGCTGTGATAGCGCCTTCGGTGCTTTCAGCGGATTTTTCTGATTTGAAAAGCAGCCTTGCCCCGATTAATGATGGCGCAGGCTGGATACATTTTGATGTAATGGATGGAGCATTTGTTCCTAATATCAGTTTTGGCCCGCTGCTTATACCTGCTGTAAAAAAATGCTCTCCGCTTTGCATTGATGCTCATCTCATGATTAATAAGCCTGCTGATTATGCTGAGCCTTTTGCTAAGGCCGGGGCGGATCTGATCACGGTGCATGCGGAAGCGGAATCCCCTATTAAGGCCATTGATAAGATTCACTCCCTTGGCATATTAGCAGGAGTTTCCGTTAAGCCTTGTACACCAGCGGAGAAAATAATCCCTTTCCTGGATAAGGCAGACCTTATTCTTGTAATGACAGTTGAGCCCGGCTTCGGAGGCCAAAAATTCATGGCAGGCATGCTTCCTAAAATCTCAGAGATAAGGCGAATGATTGACAAAACCGGGCGTAAGATATGGCTGCAGGCTGATGGAGGAATAAATGAGCATACAGCCATTGATGCCGCCGCAGCCGGAGCAGATTCTCTAGTCATGGGAAGCGCTCTTTTTAAAAACAGCAATCCGGCTGCTCTTATTGAAAAAATAAGACAGGACTTAAATAATTTACAATAAAGCTTCAAAATTTACTATAATTACAGAGTAAGGCGGCTTATGTTCATGCCGCATTGTTTTTAGCAGTTGTAAGGAGGAATACACAAATGGCAGTAGTATTAAGGCTTCAGAGAATCGGCAAACGCGTACAGCCGCATTATCGCATTGTAGCAATAGAGAAAACCAGCGGCCCCCGCGCTCAACCTCTAGAGGTTATCGGTCATTATAATCCGAAAGCAGAAAAAGACAAGGAAAAGGTCATAATAAATGCCGAGAAGCTGGAGTATTGGCAGAAGAATGGCGCAAAGCCTTCAGAAACAGTAGCTTCACTTATAGTCCGTGCTAATAAGGCCGCAGCAAGAGCGGAGCAGTCAGAGAAGCAGGAAGAAAAGAAATAATCTCAGGCGGCTTAAAACGGCAATGAAGGAAGTTTTAATGTATTTAGTGGGTTCTCTGGCTGAGGACCCTCAGTCAGTGAAAATAGGCGTTTCCGAAGACGGAAATATTACGCGTTTCAAGCTGGCGCTTAGCAGTTCTGACCGCGGCAAGATAATAGGCAAGGAAGGGCGCGTTATAAAAGCCATGCGCTCTATTCTTCAAGCCGTGGCAGCCAGGCAAAATCGCAAAGTTTACCTGGATATTGATTGATCTTCTCTGATCGTTCTTTGAAACATGAACGTGGATGTAATAACGCTTTTTCCGAAACTGGTTGATATGTCTCTTTCGGAAAGCATAACAGGCCGAGCTAGAAAAGAAAAATATCTTAAGCTCAGTTTTGTTAATCCGCGTGATTTTACTGAAGACAGGCATCGCACTGTTGATGACAGACCTTATGGCGGCGGGGCAGGAATGCTCATGAAAGCTGAACCAATTTGCCGCGCTTTGGAAAAAGTAAGAAAAAAAACTTCTTATGTAATTCTCCTTACGCCAAAGGGACAAACCTTCAATCAGGAAACAGCTAAGGCATTGGCCAAAAAAAAACGGCTAGTTTTTATATGCGGCCACTATGAAGGCATAGATGACAGGGTTACCCCGCTTGCGGATATGCAGCTTTCAATAGGAAATTATGTCCTTACAGGCGGCGAGCCGGCTGCGGTAGTGGTAATAGATGCCATAACAAGGCTTATACCCGGAGTGCTGAAAAAAGAAGAAGCCACTGTAAATGAAACATTTACAGACGGCCTTATGGAAGCTCCTCAGTATACCAGACCGGCGGTTTGGAGAGGACAGGCAGTGCCGGAAACTCTTTTAAGCGGCAAT
Organism: Elusimicrobiales bacterium; assembly: GCA_024681855.1. Classification (GTDB taxonomy): domain Bacteria; phylum Elusimicrobiota; class Elusimicrobia; order Elusimicrobiales; family UBA9959; genus CACZRG01. Next base: position 1,508 of record JAILAB010000057.1, on the reverse strand, counting down.
CATAAGAAGATTGACGAATGGCGCAGGCAGAAAGCAGAAGAACTTACTTCAGGACAGCCTTCGCTGAAAAAAGAGCAAAAGAAATCATCAGAGAAGAAAAAGAAAGTTTTTAAACATAGGAGGAAAGCAGTATGAATAACATCGCTAAACATTTGGGTATGAAGGAAGTCAATGTCCGTTTTGAACCCGGCGATACGGTTAAAGTGCACACAAAGGTCGTTGAAGGCGACAGCGAAAGAATACAGATTTTTGACGGAGTGGTAATTGCCCGCCGCGGAAGCGGAGCATCAGAGACTTTTACCGTGCGCAAAATTTCTTACGGCGTAGGAGTGGAACGCGTTTTCCCCGTACACTCACCAAGAATTGACAAAATAGAAGTGGTTAAGTCCGGCAAAGTTCGCAGAGCTAAGCTTTTTTACCTTCGCGAATTAAAAGGCAAGGCAGCTAGACTTCAGGAAGTTAAAAGGAAGGAAGAAGCTGCTTCAGAAGATAAAGCAAATAACGCTGAAGCTAAGTAATTTTTGGCGCAGTTTTCTCAGGATAGTGTCGCCAGAAGTGTCTCTTTGCAGATTCGATATTGAGTTGGCAAAGGAAAAAAAAGCTGTTCATATTGTAGGAATTGATGAGGCCGGCCGCGGCCCGCTGGCAGGGCCAGTGACAGCATGCGCGGCCTTTATTCCCCTCCATGCTTACGATAAGCTGGATAGCATTATCAATGACAGTAAAAAGCTTTCTCCCCTAAAAAGGGAGAAAGCTTTTTCATTTATGCTTAGCTGCGGCGTTAAATTCGGCTTTGGCTGGGCTACAGCTGCTGAGATTGACAAAACTGATATTCTTTCAGCTGCGCTTAATTCCATGCTTCAGGCCTGTAACAGGCTTTTCATTTGTCTTAAATGCCTTCCTGAGCTTAATTTTATCCCGGAAAGAACGCTGGTTTTGATTGACGGCAATCACAAAATGAGAAATGCCGGGCATATATGGCAGCAGGAGCTGATAGGCGGTGATGCAAAGTCTGCCGCAGTAGCTGCTGCCAGCATCTTCGCAAAAGTAATCAGAGACAGGTGGATGGATTTGCTTTCTGAGAAATATCCCGAATATGGCTTTTCCAAACATAAAGGATATGGCACTCAGGAGCATATCAGGGCTATCTCTTCCTTTGGCCCATGCCCTGAGCATCGCATGACTTTTGCCCCGCTTAAGACAATGTTTCCGTCTTTATCCTTCAAAACAAATGCTGGGGATAATAAAATGCGCGCAAGGCAAAGCCGTAATAAAAAACATAAAAAGGAATGCTTCCAGCCAGAGCTCTTTTAACTTCTGCTGAAATTCTTTAAAACATGAATAAGAAAGGAATAATTTACGAGGAACAGGCTGCAAAATTTCTTATTTCAGAAGGATATGAGGTCATAGCTAGAAACTGGGCTTGCCCGCGCATGGGAGAAATAGATATAATTGCTGAAAAAGACGGCATAACAGTATTTGTTGAAGTAAGAGCCAGGTCAAATCCC
>JAILAB010000053.1 GCA_024681855.1 Elusimicrobiales bacterium | reverse complement strand
CAGCTTTAATTCGCTTTCCTTATAAACATATTGCAAATAATAAAAATTTATGTTAAAATATATGTATTGAGTAAGGGCCCATAGCTCAGTTGGTTAGAGCAACCGACTCATAATCGGTGGGTCCCAGGTTCAAGTCCTGGTGGGCCCAAATAATAAAACCCCAAGCTTTCGGCTTGGGGTTTTATTATTTATTGTTATTTGTTTTTGTTCGCCTGCATACAGCCGCTTACAGACCGGCTTTTATGGCTTCCCTTTTTTCATTTATAGTATACTGCTCGGTTTCATTTCCCTCATTGTCAAAGACTGAAATTGTTTTTATCTCGCCTCCATTGAAAATGAATTCCAGCTGCAATATATCATTTTTTCCATATAACTTTGCTGAACCGTTTGGAATATTCCCGTCGATCATAAGCACATTAAAATTATTGTCAAGCCTGGCTTTGCCTGTATAACGGTTGTTTACATAAAAGGAATATATGGTTCCTCTTGCTACTTTTCTGGCCTTGACGCTTATTGATTTTCCTTTTTTGCCTGTTTCGGCTGTTTTTTTCAAGGCATTAGCTGAATTATGTTCTGGGGCTGGTAAAGCAGGGCTGATTCCGGCAGGCAGGCTTGAAGAAGTGTTTTCATTTGTCATGGGCGCAGAAGTTTGTTCTGCTGTCTCTGAGCTCCCCGGATTTTGAGCCTGATCAGGATTTATTATTGATTCACTGGCCATGGCTACAGCACTTTCTTCTTCAGCCGGTGCGCTAACCTGAATGTCATCTTTATACCATACCGTTTTGCTTAATGAGCCATCTGCGTTGTATTCTCTTTTTGGGCCGTTAAGCTTATCATTTTTGTATTCTGCCTGAATCATTAGTTTTCCGGCAGGCGTATAAAACGAGAAAGTTCCGTTTTTCAGTCCATCCTTATAATTTGCCGCAATCTGTTTTGTGCCGTCCTGATAATAAGAGATTATGGTTCCTTGGGCTTTTCCGTTTTTCATTGCCTTAACGGTTTTTATTGTTCCGTTTTCATAATATTCAGTGAAGGTTCTGTCCGGTATTTTCCCTGTCATGCTTACAAATTTTGCATTTGTGTCAAGCATTTCAGTTGCGATTATTTCCCTGTCCCTGAAATAGAAAATCTTTGCTGAGCCGTCTTCTGATACTACTGTGGAAAAGGCATAGCTTGCGTCATTATCCGCAAGCTCTGAGGAGTCAATGATCTCTATTCCCTCTGTTTCCTCTTTGGCAGCAGCATTTTGGGAGCCGTCTTTTATTATTTTTGTTATGTCTGCTTGTTTTAGAATGAGATCTCCGTATTTTGTTTTAACAAGCAGCGTGCTCTCTGTGCGGCCCGCTATCTGGCCTTCCAGGCGCGCTCCATCTTTAAGTAGGAATATTTCAGCGCCGGCATTAGCCAGGAATGCCTGTGTTAAAAGCAATGCAATTAAAATTTTAGTTGTCTTCATCTCTAAGTCCTATTTTTTTTTCGGGGACATTATTGTTTTCTTCTTTCTCTGCAATTGGAGTATTATCCATATACCAGATATATCCTCCGAGGTTTCTGTCAGACTCCGGCAGCCTTCTGGGGCATGAAACTGCATGTTTTATATATATTGTTGTATAGGATAAGCTGTTGGCAGCTGGCTGGGGCTTTGCTTCCTCTTCTGTCTTTTCAGTATCTGATGTATTGTCAGAAGAAAAATAATTCTTGGCTGAAAGAGTTATGCCTGAAGCATATACAAGCCTGTCATTGTCTGTTATCACTAATGCCGAGTAGCCTTCATTGTCTTTATTAAGCAGAAAGTCAGCCAGTGTTTTTGCCATGGTCTCGTTAAGCACAGCAAGGGCATGTATGTGTTTTTTTAATTCTGCCTGCGTAACTTTTTCGCCTGAGGCTTCTTCCAGCTTCTTTTTTATGTATTTTTCGTATGAGCTGTTTGAAGGGTCTGTGGAGGAAAGTGGAATAAGGCGTTTTTCCTCTTGCGATAAGCTGCTTTCCCCATATTCCTCAATTGCTTCAAGAAGCATTGAGGGCAGGCCTATGGCAATTGCCTTTAGTCCTTTTTCAACTATGAAATCTAAAATAGGCTTATATTTTGTTATATCGTAATTAGTGTCTTCCCGTCCGGAAAGATATGTGAAGAACTCGTCCTGTGTCATGCCGCCGGATATATATTCGTCTAACATTGGCTGTATTTCTTTGTTCATTGCGCCAAATGCCACGACTATTTTTTTGCCCCTGGCCATGTTCATGGATTTTAATGTCTCGCGCTGCGCGGCATAATCCTGTCGTCCGCCGGATTCGCCTATGTATATGATTTTATTTTTCCATACTGTCATCATATAATTGGCTGGCCCGTAGAAAGGGTTGCCGCTCTGGCCGCCTAAAAGACAGTATTCCGGCCTGTCCGTGCTGAGTTTTACCGTTTCCGTGGAAATTACAGGGCCTTTGCGTTTGCTTATGTCAGCGCTCTGGCGTTTGGGAGCGGCATTGGCAAAAGCATTAAACTGCAGAATACAGAACAGAATAAAAAAGAGAATTTTCATAATAAAATTATAGTAAATTTATAAATAATAAATATTATCGGAAGAACTGGCGGAAAAACACAGGCTGAATATTTGTCAGAAAATCCGGACATAAGGCAGTTTCGCCGCTTCAGAAATTTTTTCGCTTATTTGCAAATTATTTTTGTTTTTTCTATATTGTAGTTATGTAGCAGAATATAAATTAAAAGGAGAATTAAAGAAAAAATGAAGAAATTATTAGCATTGGTTCTTTTCCTCGGATTAGGCTCCACCGCTTTTGCGGCTGACAGCAAAGTTGAAGCCGGTCTTGGCCTTTTTGACGGCCTGCCTATGGCAAGCGATTTCAAAGATGCTGCCAAGAGCGCTATGGGCTTTGAGGTATTTGGTGATTACAATGTCGCAGAGAATCTCTTTGTCGGTCTTGAATTTGGCCACTCATTCGGCTATGATTACAAAAACGGCAATAATGGCAATGTTGACGAGGATTATCTTGGAATCCGCGGAAAATATGCCCTTCCGCTTGATGGCGGTTTCAGAGTATACGGCATTATCGGCATAGCCAATTACTGGCTGGACCTGGACAATGGCATTGATGAAAGCAGCCTCGGCTGCAGCCTCGGCCTTGGCGCTGACTACGATGTCAATCCCAATGTGTTCGTAGGCCTTGAGGGCCGCTATCACTTCTCCCCGAAGGTTGATCTTCCTTTCGGAATGGGTGATGTAAAGACCTCTCACCTGATGATAGGCCTTCATGCCGGATACCGCTTCTGATTGCGGACGGAAAAGAAATAAAGACAGGCTCCGCAAGGGGCCTGTTTTTATTTGCCGTGCCGTAAACAGGTCATGACTTTTTTTGTTTGAAAAAACAGGCGTTTTTTTGCTAAAATATATCTATTGCGGGTGGTTAGCTCAGCGGTAGAGCACTGTCCTCACACGACAGGGGTCACAGGTTCAAACCCTGTACCACCCACCAGTTTTTTAGAAGCCCCTGATCGGGCTTTTTTTATTTCCTTTTTTTCATGCCGGAAAATATATAATGTTATTATAAAAGAGAACAGTGCAGCCTGCCGGAAATCAATGCCTGGCGCATGTTTAAATAATGTATGCGCATCAGGCAGCTGAAAAACGCAGGGCCGGAGAAAACAGGATTAAGGAGATTTTATAATGAGAAAAGCATATATAGCCGAGGCATTGAGAACAGCGGTTGGCAAATTTCAGGGCACGCTTAGCAATACCGGCAGCGTGGAGCTTGGAAAAACAGTGGTAAAAGCCGTTATTGAGCGCAGCGGATTAAAGCCTGAGAATGTTGATGAAGTTATAATGGGTTCTATATGCACTGCCGGAATGGGGCAGAATGTGGCCCGGCAGATAGAGATAGCCGCTGGCATTCCTGTTGAGAAAACCGCTGTTACGCTGAATATGGTATGCGGCAGCGGAATGCGCGCCATAGCTATGGCCGCCCAGGAAATAAAATGCGGCGATGCTGAAGTAATAGCCGCAGGCGGCAGCGAGAATATGACGGCTGCGCCTTATGTGCTTAAAAAAGCCCGTGGGGGCTACCGCATGGGCAATGGCGAGATAATAGACACCATGGTCAATGACGGGCTTTGGGATGTGTTTAATAATTGCCACATGGGCATTACCGCGGAAAATCTTGCTGTTAAATACAATATTTCGCGCGCAGAGCAGGATAAAATGTCCGCGGAATCACAGAACAAGGCTGAAAAAGCCATAAAAGAAGGCCGTTTCAAAGATGAAATCGTGCCGGTTGTTATTCCGCAGCGCAAAGGCGATCCTGTTGTTTTTGACACGGATGAATTTCCCCGTTTCGGCACTACAGAGCAGACACTCGCGAAGCTGAAACCGGCTTTCAAAAAAGACGGCACAGTTACCGCCGGGAATGCCTCCGGCTGCAATGATGGCGCTGCTGCTGTTCTTGTCGTTTCGGAAGATGCCCTGAAAAAGTACAATCTTAAGCCCCTGGCCCGCATTGTTTCCTATGCCTGGGCCGGTGTTGATCCGTCAATAATGGGCATAGGCCCGGCATATGCAGTCCGCAAGGCCCTGGACAAGGCCGGCTGGAAACTGGAAGACGTGGAGCTTATAGAAGCCAATGAGGCCTTTGCGGCGCAGGCTCTTTCTGTGGCAAAGGAACTGGGATTCAATAAGGAAATAGTGAATGTGAATGGCGGCGCGGTTGCTCTGGGGCACCCGATAGGCGCAAGCGGTGCCCGCATAACCGTTTCGCTTCTGCATGAAATGA
>JAILAB010000050.1 GCA_024681855.1 Elusimicrobiales bacterium | reverse complement strand
GCTGGCGATACCGCCGAAGTACAGTGTTGGAGGGGTAATGGGATATATCAAGGGGAAAAGCAGCCTTATGATATATGAGCGCTGGAAGGGGATGGAATACCGGTATCGGAATCGGGAGTTCTGGTGCAGGGGGTACTATGTGGATACGGTGGGAAAGAACAAGGCGAAGATAGCCGAATATATAAGACGGCAGCTGAAGGAAGATGAGATGAATACACAGATGTTGCCCTTTGACAAAAGCGTATGGGACAGTAATAAGCGGAAGAAGTAGCGTGTGGCAGTCAGTTTTTACGCGTTCTACGCGTGGGCTGGCAAGAGAGGGCAGGGCCCGCATATGAAAAACCCCCGGCTAGGCCGGGGGATATTTATTTTGTTGTCCGAAAACCCCCGGCTAGGCCGGGGGATATTTATTTCTGTGCTTCAATTATAGCTAAGCTCTGTTATGCATAAGCATTAAGCCCAAAAACATAATGCGCCGCTGCGGGGAACATTTTATTTCTCCTGCCATTGAACCCGGAACGCAATTTGCGGATTATCCGGCTGTTTTGTACAATTTAAGAAAATGCGGCGGGAGCTTTCTCAAGGCTTTTAATTTTTTATCATTGATTTTTCCAATGGTATATTATGCCTTTAAGCAGATTTTAATTATATATGGCTTATAGTGAACTTATTAAGAATTTTGACAAAATACGCGGCTATATGCGGCAGTTTTTCGTATTCGGTTTCAAGGGACGTTCTGATTTCAGGAGCAAAAGCCAGCGCAGCTATGACAATGAGCGTCGCAGGCTTGAGAGCTGGCTCAAGGATTATATGGCCTTTTATCAGGATGCTTCTGGCAAAAAGGCTTTCATTTCCGCCGCTAGCAGGGAAATACCGCATAATCCTTTCTATGAGGCTTTTAAGGCAAAGAGTTTCACAGCGGGAGACATAACATTTCATTTCATAATTCTGGATATGCTTTCCGGCGGCAATAAAATGACAGTCAATGAGATAATATCCGTGTTCTATGATGAATATTTCTCTCATGCAGACATAAAATCCCTGCCGGATGAGTCAACGATAAGGAAAAAACTGCGCGAATATGTAAAGCTCGGCTTGCTTTTGCAGAACCGCAGAGGCAGGGAGGCTGAATATTCAATTTCGCCAGACATAATTTGCCTGGAACAATGGCGCAATGCCATTGAATTTTATTCTGAAACAGCACCGCTCGGAGTAATAGGCTCATATCTTTGCGACAGATTTGCCGCCTGCGGAATAAATGTTTCTGGGGCTTTCAGGTTCAAGCATCATTATTTTCTTCATGCTCTTGATATGCAGGTAATGCATGATATTCTCTCAGCCATGCGCGACAAGAAGGCAACGGAAATATTTTTCGTTAATTCACATGGAAATATGAAAAGACATGTTGTTCTGCCTGTTAAAATTTACATAAGCTCTCAGACGGGCAGGCAATATCTTTTGGCCTGGCATTATGTTATGGGCAAGCCGCATTTCTACCGCATAGACTATATACGCAATGTTAAGGCCGGAAACAAAGAAAAGAAATATGAAAAATATCTGGCTTGGCATGAGAATTTTTCTAAAGCCCTATGGGGTGTGTCTTTTTATGATGATTGTCATACGGAACATATAGAGATGACGGTTAAGGCAGGCCAGGGCGAAGAATATATTATACAAAGGCTGGAAAGGGAAAAACGCAATGGCAAAGTGGAAAAAATAGCGGAAGGGGAATATAAATACTCCGCTGATGTTTATGACAGCCTGGAAATGCTGCCTTGGATAAGGACGTTCATAGGCCGCATAATAAGCCTGAAATGCAGCAATGCCATGCTCAAACAGCGATTCAATGATGATATTAGACTGGTCGCAGGGTTTTATCCGGAATTGGATGCCGAAGAGAAAGAGACTGCGGAACCAGAAAATGCCGCAAAAAATCCTGAGCGGCAACAGGATAAATGAAATGATTTTCAGCGAGATTTACGGCAAATATTATCAGGCAGTAGCTGAAATGCTCAGACTGGCCTCGGAGAATCGCCTTACGGAAAAAAAACTTTATGAAATATCCGGAAAAGCCTTTTCAGAAAGCGTTCTTTCAATACCTGCCGCAATACAGCAGAAAAAATGGCCATTGCTTGGGCCAGGCCTTAGTTCAATTCTTAGAAATAAGCCTTTCATGCCTTTAAGCCTTCTGGAAAAACGATGGCTTAAATCCCTGATTGCGGATAAGCGCATAAGGCTTTTCATGCCTGAAGACAAGAAGTTTTTTTCTAAAATCTCAAAAGAGCTTGAAGGCATAGAGCCATTGTTTGCCCCAGATGACTTTGTTTATTTTGACAGATATTCAGACGGAGATGATTATTCAGATGAAAATTATGCGCGCAATTTCCGCCTGGTGCTGGCCGCTATAAGGGAACGCCGCAAGATAGAAATCTCTTTTACCGGAGCTCGCGGCAAAACTCATAATTGGACAATAATTCCTCTGAAAATGGAGTATTCCCCCAAAGATGATAAATTCCGAATTGCGGCAGATTCCGTTAGGGAGCAGATTTATATAAACATGGGCAGGATAAGCAGTGTTTCTCTTTTGGACAGATATCCTCAGGCTGATATTCATGTTCCGCTTCCAGGAAAGGAAAAACTTGTTCTGGAACTTGTAGATGAGCGAAAATCACTGGAACGGGCCATGCTGCTTTTTTCTTATCTTAAGAAGGAAACACGCAAAGCGGCAGATGGAAAATATATTATAAATCTGTTCTATGACAATGATGACGCTGCTGAAATACTCATAAGGATTCTTTCTTTCGGTCCTATGCTTAAAGTGCTTTCCCCGGCATCCTTTAAAGGCTTGCTTTTGGCAAGAATAAAAAAACAGCGGCAGCTGATAGCCAAAGGCGAAGTTTTTTGAGTTCGCAACTTTTTTTCCATGAAATTTCTTTTATGGCAATGTAAGATATAAAGAGAACTTATGCCGGCGCAAAGTTATCACGGGCTCTAGCCTTGTGAAGTCCCTGGCATATAAATGAGAAGAGGTATTGCCATGATAGAGATAGAGGGATTATTCAATAAAGCCAAATGCTTCTGCGATGAAATGGAAGATGTATCCGTTGCCCAGATACGCAAGGTATGCGACCAGGATTTCTTCGCAGAAAGCAGAATACGCATAATGCCTGATGTGCATGCGGGCAAGGGCTGCACCATTGGCACCACCATGACAATAAAGGATAAAATCGTTCCTGGCATGGTAGGCGTTGACATAGGCTGCGGCATGGAAACGGTAAGGCTGGCAGAAAAAGAGATTAATTTTGACAGGCTTGACGCCCTGGTACGCGCGGAAATACCTTTTGGCAGGGAAGTTCGCAAAATACATCATCCTCTGAATTATGAAATAGAGATTGAAAAATTGCGTTGCGGCCCGTATGTGAACCTTAGCCGTGCCCGTCTCAGCATAGGCACGCTTGGCGGCGGGAATCATTTCATAGAGATTGACAAATCCGATGACGGAACATTGTATCTTATTGTCCATTCCGGCAGCCGCCATCTTGGCACAGAGGTTGCGGAATATTATCAGAAGCAGGCCCGCTTCGCCATGTGGCAGGGCGCTAATTATCAGATTGATGAAATGATAAAAAAATTAAAAGCAGAAGGCAGGGCTTCAGAAATACAGAATAAGATTAATGAACTGAAAAAAGAACATGAAATAACAGTTCCCAAAGATTTGACCTATGTGGAAGGCTGCCTTTTTGAGGATTATCTGCATGACATGAGTCTTACCCAGTATTTTGCCATGCTTAACCGCAAAGCCATGACTGATGTCATAATAAGAGGAATGGGGCTGCACCCGGAAGAGGAATTTACAACAATTCACAATTACATAGATACAGAGAGCATGATTCTGCGCAAGGGAGCAGTTTCTGCGCGCAAAGGGGAAAAACTGCTTATTCCTATAAATATGCGCGACGGAAGCCTTATATGCATAGGCAAAGGCAATGAGGACTGGAATTTCTCTGCGCCGCATGGCGCAGGCCGCCTGCTTAGCCGCACCGCCGCAAAAAACAAGTTTTCGCTTACACAATATAAGAAAGAGATGAAAGGTATTTATACTACATGCGTAAGCAATGATACCTTAGATGAGGCCCCCATGGCTTATAAAAGCATGGATTCCATAGTTAATAATATACAGCCTACAGCGGAAATAGCTGAAATAATAAAGCCCGTATATAATTTCAAGGCAGAAGACTAAAGGAAAGCTGTAATATAAGCCTTTTTGCCTGCGTGATGGAAACAGGGCATTCCAATGCTTTTGCGCAGAATATGGCTGGCTTATATGCCATAAGGAAGAATTTTCCTGAGTTAGAACATTGGAGTAATGGTCTTTATTGAACAAATACCATGTTTGCGAATAGGCGCATGGCGCATTAAGTGATTAATCGATGCTTATTGTATGCTGGAATAAATTTATGCTATAATATCTTTATAGCATTTGCGGGCGTGGTTCAATGGTAGAACGTGACCTTGCCAAGGTTAAGACGAGGGTTCGATTCCCTTCGCCCGCTCCAGCTCATCAGCCGCCGGAAGGCGGTTTTTTTATGGCATTTCGGCAGTCAAAACAACGGGCTTTATTTGGAAACTGCCTGGGCTTGCAAAATTAGCGGAAAAATATATAGAATATTATTATATTGCGGGCGTGGTTCAATGGTAGAACGTGACCTTGCCAAGGTTAAGACGAGGGTTCGATTCCCTTCGCCCGCTCCAGTTCATCAGCCGCCGGAAGGCGGTTTTTTCATTTCAGCCCGTCTCTTTGAAATTATTATTATATATCCGTTCTGATAAAAAGAGCATTGTTCTTATAATTTAATCTTATGCTGAATTTTATTTAAGGCATCTTTACGGTTTAAAGAGTTTTTTTCTGTTCAAGAATATAATCTGCGCATTTTTTTATCATTTATCATTTGTTTTCTCTGTCATGTCTTCTTGTTTGGCAAATATATTGCATATTCTTAAAAATATTTGTATATTAAATAAAAAATAACATGTATTTTTTAAAATAGATGACCTAATGGGATATGCTGCTATGAAAGAAGAACCTGAAAATAAAATTGATGAAGGAACGAATGCGGAAGAAGCCTTGAAAGCAGAAGAACAACTTGAGCTTTTGCGGAAGAGACGCTTCGGTTTTGAGTTTCACTTGCCAAGATATAATGAGCTTAGTTCTTTCCCGATTTATATGGCTCAGCTGCTTGAGATATTAGATGCCGCGTTTGAGCCTTTTATGGTTCCGGGGGAAGAAAAAGTCATAACCAAGTCCATGATTAATAATTATGTGCAGAAAAGGGTAATTCTGCCGCCTATAAATAAAAAATACAATAAGGTTCATATAATACATCTCATAGCCATAGGCGTTTTGAAGCAGGTTATTTCCATTGAGGAAATAACACAGGTGATAAGAATGCAGCTGGAACGCTATCCAAAGATAAGCGTGGCATATAATTTCTTTTGCCGGGCGCTGGAAGATGCCCTTAATTCGGCCTTTAACAGCGTTAAGCCTGAAGATCACAATAAAAAGCGCCGTCCCCCTACTGTTCTTTCGGAAATTATTTATTCCTGTCTTTTGACTTTCGCAAATAGGGTTTATGTGAAAAAAACTCTTTACGCAGCACGCCCGAAAAATTATAATCGGCGCATAAAAACACCTGTGAAGCTTATAATGACCCCTAAGAATTTTAAGGAAAAAAACAATTAAGGCTTTAAGCGGAAATCATATCCCCTGTTGCTGGCTGCCTGGAAAGAAAGCTTCTTTTTTGGCAGCCTTAGGTCTTTTGGCGGTTGCTTATATTACTTTTATACTTTATAATATAAATATGAAACGCAAAATTTTCAGCTTATTTCTTGCTGCCGCATTCTTAATTCCTTTCTTTCCTCTCAATGCAGATGCAGGTCAGAAACCGCATGGCTTTACAGATTATAATGTCAGCGGCCCGGTGTCTGTTTCCACAGTGGCAAGCGGTAATTATTCTTCTAAATTTATGCGTTTTTGGGAAGACATAACAGGGGATGCCGTAGAAGAAATTTGCAAGGCGGCAGAGGTTAATCTTTCTCAAAATGCTCATTTTGCTGGTGATGTCATTGGATTACAAGCTGGATTTAAACGCAAAATGCGCCGTTTCCCAAATAGCCAGCTTGCGCTTATAGATGAGGTTTCATTCAAGCCTAGCGCAGGCACGGATATTCCCTTCATTGAAAAGCTTGATACTGCTATTCAGCATTCTTTTTTCCTGCATCTTAATTCCTCCGTTGAAGGCAAATCACAGGTTGTGCGTCCCCTTAAAGGGGAAGATTATTGCACTGAGCTGCGCACTCTGATAAAGTTTTATAATGTCAAAACGGCATGGCCTCCTTCTGTACGCCGCCTTGAAAACATGGCGGTAGGCGAAATATGGAAGCTTCCTATTACATTTAATATAAAAACCGCATTGGGCATTACAGGAACGGCAGTGGAAGCCATAGAGTTTCAGTTATCTGCTTCCGCAGAACGTTCTTTTAATCCTTCTGTTACTGTTTTCCGCATGGCAGAAGACAAAATGCGCCTGCGCATACGCATAGGAACAGTAAAATTACGCTCTATAGGCGCATCAGCTTCTTCAATTGAAATACCTGTTGAAAGCTTAGCTTTGTGGAATGCGGATAATTTCATCGCCAGGTTCATTAACAGAAAATGGGCATCAGAAATAAACAAAAGCCTTGCTTTAAAGTTTTCTTTTACCAAAAACAGCTTTAAGGGCAAGCAGCTTGTGCTTGAATATATATGCAATCCAAAAGATCATGAGCAGATGAAGAATGTTTCAAATTTTCTAAAAGGGGATTTCGGCATACTCAAAAAAATGATAGCTCTTAAGCTGGATTTTCATAATTATTCTGAAAATGAAACAGTCGCAGATGCCGCCCATGAAATACAGGAAATGGCTAATAAGCCTAATTCTGCTTTACAGGCTGCTCAGTCTTATGCCGGGGCAAGCATTTATGACGGCTCATCTGCTAATATCAGTTTTCAGCTTCCCATAGTATATAAGAGGGAGACTTATAAAGAGCAAAGGCATAGCACATATCAGGCTGCCGGCACTGGAGAGCAGCTTAGCGTTTATAAAAATACTAAGACAACCTCTGAGCGCGGCGCCAATCTTCCTTTTGCCGGTTCTGTTTTGAGCCACAACTATAAAAAAACTTCCTATGTCGTGCAGAAATTTTATGAAAACGGCACATCTTCAAAGCCTTTGCTTATGTATACGCAATATGATGGCGGCGTTCACATATCTGGAGACAGTACGGCTGATGCTATAGAGAGGGCGAATGATATTCTAAAATACGTTGGCACAAATGGCAACGGAGTAAATGAAGCTAACACTATTAATGCAGATGATGTAATGCCCAAGCATTCTGTAAATGATAACGGGGAAGCTGTGAAAGCCTCTAAAATTTATTCTTCTGTAGCTTCTGAATTTAAGCTCATGATAAATGAGGATGGCATTCAGGAAATACTTTTTGCGCCGGCTGCGGCGTTAATGAAAGCATATTTTAATATTGTAAGGAAAGCATATAAGCATGTTCTGTCCCGGGCAGGGGATCTTTTTAGAATTGATGAAAGCGGACATGTGTCATTTGATCAGCTGGAGGCAAAAAAAAGATTCCGTTATGAAAGCGATGCCAGGCCTTTGCGCGCAATGCGCAGGCTGGCTGCCCAAGCTTCAAAGCTCATTGCAGACATATTTGATGTGAAGAAAACTTCTGACAGTAATGAGCAGGCCAGAAAATTTGCTAACCTTGTGGATGGAAAGGGTTCTCTTGGCGCAGCGGATTTTCTTAAAGTTGTTGTTCAAATGCTTGATCCTTCACAGGTTACAGCAACGTTTGCTATGGATTCCAGGAACAGGAAAACAGGCAAAAATCATTATGAGGCAGTTTTCTTTAATTCCAGAGGCAAAGAATTTGATTCCACTCTGAATGAAGTTGAGAATGCTGAAAACCGCTTTGACGAGCCTGCTCTGCTTACAGATTAGGTTAAAAAGCAGAGCAGTGCATTCACTTAAATACCAAAGCGTTCTTTATAATAAGATTATTGATTTTATAACTTTCCCGTCATGCTGAATTTATTTCAGAATCTTTGCGGCATAAAGAGGTCCTAAAACAAGTTCAGGACGACGAAGTCATATTTGCGTTCTTTATAATTACATTGTATCAATACTTTTCTGTAAAAGAGCCTGCCAAAAAAACTGCTTCTTTCTTTAGCTGAATATTAGCATAAGCTTGGCGGTTATTTACTGGAAAATATATTGCTCTTACCTTGCCGCAAGGCTTTTAAAAGACAATAAAAAAGGACGGCTAGCCGTCCTTTTTTATTGCTTCGGGAAGTGTTCTTATTCCTCTTCGCTGTAAGAATCAGATATGTCCTGATTAAGTTCTTTGAGTTTCATCCTTATCTGTTCTTTATTCAGATTGTCAATATTGCCTATTAAATCTGTAAGAACTTCAACTGTATACTGATGGCTTGCAAATTTGCCTTCCAGCTGTTCTTCCAGAACGGCAAGCCTGCTTTCAGTGTCTTTTGCTTTCTTCTCGCTTGCGGCAATGGCCTCTTTAATAGTCTTGAAATTGCTATTTTCTTCTGCCTGCTGGGATTTGGGAAGCTGTTCTATCTCTTCTTTAAGATTAGAAATTTCTTCCATTAGTTTTTCCATTTTGCCGTTTTCTTCTTTTTGTTTAGAGTTTTCTGACTCTTTCATTCCCTCAGCCAGGACATTATTATTCTTTTTTATGTCTTCTATCTCTGCGGCTAGGCTTGCGTTTTGTTCTTTCAGACTGCCGATTTCCTCTTTTAAGGTATCAATTATATCGCTTGCATTTGCATTGCTTATAGAAGGACTGCTGGTAATTTCCTTAATTTTTTCTTCCAGCTCAGACACTTTTGAAATGCATGCTGATTTTGCGGCATTTTTTATTGAATCTACTTTGTCTGATAATGTCCTTATCTGTTGCTTTATAACTGGCAGCTCGTGGCTTCCGCTTATATCCTCCTCGCTAGGCTGAAGCTCATTTATCTGGGCTTTAATGTCTTCCAATGCGGAGTTTACGGCCTCCGCAAAATCAGTTTTTTCTACCGGCTCATGCTGCGGAAGGCTATTAAGTCTTTTTTCAATATCTGTAAGGCGGTCAACAAGTTCCCGGAAGCCTTTTGAGGCAGCGCCAAGATTCTTTTCTGTCATTGTTATGCGGCGGACCATATTGTCATATTCCGTGCTGTCTATGAATGAGGCTGCTCCTGATAAGGCTTGCGATTCATCAGCAACGGCAGAGCCTTCAGGCTCTGCTTCAGTTTCATCATACTCTTCCTCTTCTGTATCTTCAGCTTCGCTTTCTGAATTTTCATCAGTATATGATTTTTCATAAGAAGAATCGCTTTCTTCTTCCGGCTCATCTGCCTGCTGTTCTTCGGGAAGCTCTTCTTGGCTGTATTCTTGTTCCGGCTGTTCTTCTGGCTCTTCCCGTTTTTCTTTTTTTGATGAAGAAACTCCGCTAAGCCTTTGTTTTTGTTCTCTTTCGCATACCTGCTTAAATAGCAGAATGGAATAAATGAAGCCGGCCAGCCCGGCAAGGCATAATAGAAGATGTACAAAAAACATGGGATCCATCCAAAGTTCAAAAAAATTCATACTTAAAATCCTTAACTAAATTATAC
This sequence comes from Elusimicrobiales bacterium, assembly GCA_024681855.1. Taxonomy (GTDB): domain Bacteria; phylum Elusimicrobiota; class Elusimicrobia; order Elusimicrobiales; family UBA9959; genus CACZRG01. The sequence goes on along the minus strand of JAILAB010000050.1, from coordinate 10,216 downwards.
ATTAAAGCATATAGTATATTGTACATTAAAAAAGAGCGCTTTTATTCTTGATTTGGCTTCTCTTTTTTATTGGGGAATGTGCTATACCGGGTTCGGCACATCAGCAAAAAAGACTTCTGTGCCAAATTTTTCCTTAATGATTTCGGAAAGAGCCTGAACTCCGGGCTTTTCAGTGTTATAATGGCCGGCTGCTATGAAATTAGTGCAGGTTTCCCTTGCCAGTTCCTGGCTTTGTTCTGAAGGCTCTCCCGTTATATAAAGGTCTATGCCTTCGTCCGCTGCCTGGCTATGCATGCCGGCAGCTGCTCCGCTTACTATAGCCACTGTTTTTATTTCCTTAGGGCCAAAGCTGAAACACAGAGGGGAAGCTCCAATCTTTTCTTTTAATATTTCTGTAATTTTGTTTATTGGCATTGGCAAATGGAATGCTCCGCTGAAACCTGCTGCCATGCCATGAAAATAGCCGAAAGGCTTTATTATTTCAGCTCCGAGCATTTTCATCAGCTGGGCATTGTTTCCGCATTCGGGATGCATGTCCAGAGGCAGATGCCATGCGCACAGGTTCATGTCATGATTAAACATAAACTGAAGTTTCTTCTTTAGAGTGCCGGTAAAAGGGGCTTCTTTTCCCCATAAAAGACCATGATGAGTTATGAGCATGTCAGCGCCCCATTCCGCAGCTTTTTTCATGCATTCAAATGATGAGGAAACTCCAAAAGCTATTTTGTTTACTTCTCTTCGGCCTTCAATCTGAAGGCCGTTCTTGGAAATGTCGCTTATTTCCCTTGATTTCAAAAATTCATTTGCGAATGACACTATTTCATCTCTTGAAGCCATGTTTTATGTCCTTTTATTTGTGTTCAGATATGTTTTTCGGATTTTTAGCGGCGGCCATGAATTTTCAGTCTGTCATGCTTGGCCTGACGGCATAAATATTCTTAGATGATTTGCGCGTGCCAAGAGTGTCTGCTATGGCGAAACGTCCGCTGTCCTGGGGAACAAGCATAAATGCAACATATCCCCATTTGCGCGGCGTTCCGCGCAAGACTGTAGACGGTATTGTTACAGTAATGGCGCCGCCTTGCACTCTGGCCCGGTATTTGCCAAGCTGTTTCGGCCCCATGCTTGTGGAGCGGTACAGATATACAGCGCTTGGAGATATTTCCATGGCATATTCCCAGCTGTCTTCCGCTCCTATTTTCATAGGCCGGCCTGGAAGCGCAGCCGCAGAGCCTGCATTTACTCTATGGTTCATGTCAATATAAAGGTCAAGGGCTATGTGCGAAAAACCGGACAAATGGCTGCCGGAATTGTTTATGGCTTCCGGAGTGAAACGGAATATCAGATTGTTCTTGTTCACTTCAACCTTAAATGTTTTTAGCTTCCATAATTTATACGGGTCTACAGTTTCAGGCAGGTTTGCGGGTATGGTTTCAAATACAGGCTTGGTCTGGTCATTCTTTATCTCAAAGCCTGTTTGTTTCATAGCTATGCGCATATATGCTGTGTTTCTGCCTGTCCCGGCATCCGATAATGATGAAAGGGCCCAGTGCGGCGCGGTTTTGCCCATGATGGAATAAACGTTTGAAAGGGACGCTCTCAAGGCTATCTCCGTATCCTTTGCTGTTGATTTGTCTGTTGAGCCTAGATTCATCAGTTTCCTGCTGTTTTCAGCCTCATAATAGGCATTGAATGCAGGAGCGGCCTCTTTCATGTTCCCTGCCTTTGAGTTCAGGTATTTCATCAGCTCATTTCTTGTTTGCGACATGGCAACGAGGGCTCCCATCTGATTTCTCTTTTCTGCCCAGCGGTCATAGCCGCCTGCCGTCCAGGGCTGTGCGGCTTTAGCCAGCTCTTCGGCATCTGTTTCCGCGGCAACTGCATTTTCTGCGGCTTCGCTGGCCGTTACTGTCTTAACGCTAAGTTTTGAAAGGTAATCTTTCAGGGCTTTTCTTATCGGGCCCGGATCTTCTTCTGCTGTTTCGTCAAAAACAAGAAATTCCTCGGCCTCGTTTTCCTGGTTCTCATTGTAAGCTGCAAATGGGAGAACCTTTATGCCTGAAACTTCGGCTATTGTTGCCTCAATCGGCTCTTCTTCCTGCATGGCCTCTTCCGCATTTTCCTGATTTTCGTAAATATTGCCTTGTGTTTCAGTCACGGATTCTGTTTGCGTATAGGACTGTCCGGCATTATTTCCTGCGGCAGGCGTTGCAGTGCCCGCCTCATTATCTGTTCCTGCCTCCGCATTAGTGCCCTCTTCCGAATTTTCTTCAGATTCCTCTTCGTAATAATAGAAAGATCCGCTTGCTATCCATTTTATTCCTATGCCCTTCGCAAGAGGAAAATAATCTTTCATTAGCGTTCCTGGCTGCAGCACAAGTCCTTGCGGGCGGCGTTTGAGGTTTTTTCTGGCATTATCCATGGCTGTTCCTATGCGCAAGCCCATGAAATATGGAGCATCATCCGGCAATGCAGCTTTTGGCGGCTTATTTTCCCATGAAACTTGTTTTGAGTTTGGATAGTAAAGCAGCGGTATTATAGGATCATGCGGTATTCTAAGCGCAACTTCTATCTGTCCCCTTTCTTCCAAAGGCTTTATTCTTTTTTCAATGGCTGGGGAAATCTGGTCAAGCGCTATTGTGAGCTTTATGTTTTCATTGTTTTCCGCTATCTTCAGAACTTCGCTTATTACTGCTGAATGGTAAGGAATCCAAAGTATTGTCTGATCTGCCGAGGCTATGCCAGGCATAGCCAGTAGTATAAAAAATATGAGTTTTTTCATTTTATAGTCAATACGGAAACTTTTCTTCCGTTTTTAATTTTAAAATCAGTGCTGAAATCGTCTAGCTGCTCTTCGCCGTCCACTATATACACATAGCTATAGGTTCCCGGAAGCAGCGGCAGTCGCGTTTGCCATATTCCATCTTCATTCTTTTTCAGAGGAATGCCATTTTTTTTCCAGCCATTGAAATCTCCTGTTATGCTTGCGGAGGAAGCTTTTCTTGCCAGTTTTTCAAAAACATGATAGGTTATGGCGTCAGCGGCAAGGTTCTTCTGTCCTTCGCTTAAATTTTTTGCTGGTTCTGATTTATCGGCATTATAATCGCTTTTATTTTTGCCGTTAGCGTTTGAGTCATTCGTTGTTGCATTGTTAGCTCTGATATCTTCGTTTTTTATTTGATCATCTGTGTTTCTTGCTGCCATGCCTTCATTTTTGGAGGCAATGTTTTTTTCTGTTTTTTCGGATTTGCTGGCCTGGGCCTTTGAGTTTTCAATGTTTCCGTTTTCATATTTCACATCCGATTGCCCGGATGGCATTCCGTTCCAGTTTTTGACTAAATTCCAATAGGCTGCGGCTGATCTGGCTGACAGGAAAGCAAGAGTTATCAATATCAGTGTGAGAAAAATAATACCAGGTGAAGAGAAAAATTGGCTTTTATTCATTTCTGTCTCCGAAAACATCGCAGAAATGCTCCTGCTAAATGTTCCGCATAGATATTTTATCATTTACTATTTTATTAAATAAAGAATCTAAGCCTGTCTTTAAGCGTGTTTTAGCCCGCCGCATGCGCTTAATGGTTGCTGTTCTTTATCGTTCTATTGCGCATAAGTTAAATGAAATCTAGAAATATAATATAATATATAGGCCGGATGGGCTTTTCTTACCTGTTTCCGGCTTTGCATTTTGGAGATTATAATGGCTTCCTCTACGACTAACATAACTTTTGGAACTGACGGGGTGCGCGGCATCATAGCTAAAGATTTTACTTATGACGCTGTCCGTAAATTTGCTCAAGGAGTTGCTGATTATCTGGCGCATAAGTATTTGCGCTCTGAAAAGCCTTCCGTTGTCATCGGTTATGACCGCCGTTTTATGTCTGACCGTTTTGCTGTCTCTTTTGCGGAAGTTTTGATAGCAAATGGTATAACTGCTGTCGTTTCCTCTTCACCGCTGCCTACGCCTGCTCTAAGCCTTGCCACAACTAATGGATATGGCCTTGGCGTTATGATAACCGCCAGCCATAATCCGGCTTTGTACAATGGAATAAAAATAAAGCAGGAAGGGCGTTCCGCTCCAGCTAATGTCACGGCTGAAATTGAAAATTACAGCACTAAGGCAATTCCTTTAAAAGCAAGAGGACTGGAAGTTCCGAGAAAAGATTTTCTTAAAGATTATATTAAGTACATTGAGAAAAAATTCCAGCCTTCAAAGCTGCTGTCTAAGCTGAAAGGCAAAGCCGTTGTCGATTTTATATATGGAACCGGGGCAGAAGCTATTAAGCTGATTGAGGGAAAGAACGTCATTGCCATAAGAACTAAGCACGACCCTCTTTTCGGCGGAGCAGTGCCAGAGCCTTCTGAAAAAAATGTTGCTCCGCTAATAGAAGCTGTTAAAGAAAATAAGGCTCTTTTTGGCATAGCCTTAGACGGGGATGGCGACCGTATATCCCTTGTTACGGAAAAAGGCCAGTATCTTACGCCATGCCAGGTTGCTCCATTGATACTAAAATATCTTATTTCAAAAGGAAAATTTATGGGCAAGATTTCCCAGTCTGTTTCTCTAGGTTATCTTACCAGGCGAATAGCCAGAAAGGCAAATATCCCTTTTGAGGAAGCTCCGGTAGGCTTTAAGTTCATTGCTGAAAAACTTTTGCATGAGGGGGCTGCTTTTGCCGCAGAGGAATCCGGCGGTTATGCATGGAAGGGAAATCAGCCTGAATCAGACGGATTGGTAACTTTTCTGCTTATAGCAGAAATGCTTATTAATGAAAAGAAGCCTCTTTCATCCTTGGTTGCAGAGTTAGAGAAAGAATACGGAAAAACCTGTTTTTTGCGCAGGGACATAGCCTTGCCTAAAGTAATGCCGAATAAGCACTCATTTGCTGTTAAGGTAAAGAAAAAGCTGCCTAAGACCATGCTTGGCCATAAAATTGCGGAAACAGAAACGATAGACGGCTTGAAGATAATACTTGAAAATGACTGGTGGCTGCTAATGCGCCCTTCAGGGACTGAGCTTATGATGAGGGCATACGCAGAAACAGATAGCGCTGCAGAAACAGAGAAAATGCTGGATTTAGCGTGCAAGCTGGCGGCTGTTAAATAAGCCGGCAGTTCTCACGAATGTTAAAAACTATGAGGAGAAAAAAATGAAATTCAAAGGAACGCGTTTTGTTACGTCAGAGTCAGTTACTGAAGGGCATCCGGATAAAGTCTGCGATCAGATTTCAGATGCCGTTCTTGATGAGATACTTAAAAAAGACACGCTTGGCAGGGTTGCATGTGAAACATTTGTTACCCGCGGGATGGTGGTTGTAGGGGGAGAAATCACTACTGAAACTTATGTGAACATTGATAAGCTGGCTAGAGAAGTGATACGGGATATCGGCTATGATGACCCGAAATATGGCTTTTGCTGCGAGACTTGCGCAGTAATAAATGTTATAGGAACTCAATCTCCTGACATTGCCCAAGGCGTGGATGCCGGCGGTGCAGGAGATCAGGGCTTAATGGTGGGATATGCTTGCGATGAGACCCCGGAGCTTATGCCGCTTCCGCTGGAGCTTGCGCAGCGTTTAACGCAGAGGCTTGCGCAGGTAAGAAAAGAGAAAATTCTTCCTTATTTAGGCCCAGACGGGAAAAGTCAGGTAACTGTTGAATATCATGACGGCAAGCCTGTGCGCATTGAAACCATTGTCCTTTCAACGCAGCATACCGAAGACATATTAGATAAGAGCGGTGCCAGCATAACTGATAAGGCAAGGCAGGAAATAATAAATGCCGTTATATCCCCTGTAATTGCGGATGCGGAGGTTAAAACGGATGAGAAAACTCATATTTATGTTAACCCGACAGGTAAATTCGTGATAGGCGGGCCTATGTCTGATACCGGAGTTACAGGCCGAAAGATTATAGTTGACACATATGGCGGCGCTGCCCCGCATGGCGGCGGAGCATTTTCAGGCAAAGATCCCACTAAGGTTGACCGCTCCGCAGCATACATGGCCCGTTATATAGCTAAAAATATTGTGGCCGCAAAACTTGCAAAGGAATGTACAGTGCAGCTTGCTTATGCCATAGGTGTAGCAGAGCCTGTAGGCCTTTATATAAACACTCATGGCACTGGAACTGTTTCAGAAGATAAGCTTTCCCAGCTTGTGCGCAGAATGTTTGACCTTACTCCTGCTGGAATAATAAAGGAGCTGAAACTCCGCGCGCCAGTGTTTAGAAAAACAGCATCATACGGGCATTTTGGCCGCGCTGGTTTTTCATGGGAGGATACTTCCATCGCAAAAACTTTGGCTGAAAAATCCGCTTTGCTCTGATATGGCCATGCCTGCCCCGTCTAATAAACGGGGCAGGAATAAAATATGAAAAAAATTATTTCTTTTCTTCTCTGCTTAATATTTCTTCCTGTTGCTGCTGCTGCAAAAACTGTTATCAGCGGTCTTACATGGGAAACAGCTCCGCGCACAGAAGGCAAAGCCGTTTCTTCTCCTGTATATTCTGAGGCATCAGAGCTTAAGATAAAAGGCTTTCACTTTGACCGCCTTCGCACAGTTGTTTCCTTAAATAATTCTGCTGAAAAGAAAGAAATGGGCCTGCTATTGCGTTATTCTTTCCGTCTGCAGATAAAAAATGAGGAAACAGGCGAAACTTTTTGGGAAGTGCCGTATCATGCTGATGAGCTGCGCATACCGGTTGTTAAAGCCGGCATTACAAGAGACGCAAAGATAATTTCCCTGAAGATGAGAGAACAGCTTAAACGGCTTCATCTTACCGGTTTTGTGCCCATTGCGCTTAAACTGGAAATAATGCTTTCACCACGCAAGGGAGTTTCAGAAGATGGCAGAATAGATGAGGCTGTGCTGCCTATTATTTATGAGAAAGCAGAAGATAAAAAGCATATTTTAAAGCTGCCAAAGAAAATAACTAAATTTACGGAAAAGCAGTCAAAAAAAGAGCCTGTAACGGGTGAAGAAAAAAAAGATCTTGATAAAAATCCTGTTGCAGAATCAGAAGGAAATTAAAAATTATGGCCGCCTTTCTGGCGGCCTTTTTTTGTCTGTTTTTCATTTTCAAAATTCCAATCAAAACCAAATAATATGATAAAGAAAATATTTTGTATTAGCCTGTGCCTTTTTGCCGTTTTGCTATGCCCTAAAATTTCTTTTGCGGCAAAAACCGCTATTGTTCCTGATGACCCGCCGGAAGAGCTGCAGCAGCTTGGCAAAAAAGGGCTGGACAATATATATGGCGTGAAACTTGATGATGCTGCTAAATATTTCGGCGAGGCAATGAAGAAATATCCTGAGCATCCGATTTCCCATTTTGGAACAGCCATGGTGGCATGGGCAAGGCTGGAATATTTAGAAGATGAAAGCAATCCTGAACTGGAAAAACAATATTCAGAGCTTACGGATAAGGCAATAGAGGCAGGCCGTCTTTGGCTTAAAAAGCATCCGAATGACAGCCTGGCCCATATATGCATGGGTGGCCTTTATGGCTTGCGTGCCAGGCTTGCGGTATTACAGCATCGCTGGATAAAGGCATACATTAATGGCAAGAAGGCCCTTAAAAGCATGAGGCGCACTTTGGAGATAAACCCGGAAGCTTATGATGCTTACTTGGGCCTTGGCATGTATGAATATTATGCCGGCACTTTGCGCGGCGCTGTAAAAGTGCTTGCCAGCCTTGTGATGAGCGGCAATGCGAAGAAAGGCATAGAAATGCTTAATATGTGCCGAGAAAAAGGATATTACAATGTGATTGCCGCAAAACTTCTTCTGATTGAAATTTACACTCAGACAGGCGGAAAATACGCTGATCCCGAAACTGCAGTTAAATGGGCAAATGAATTTCGCCAGCAGTTTCCAAAGCATGCGCAAATGCACTTTGTTCAGATTGTTTCGCTTTATGAGAATAAGCAGTATGATGAATCCCTTAAGCAGGCTTTAGATTATCTTATCCATGTGAATGATAAAAATGATACTGTTTACAAGGAGAGATTCCGCTCCAGAATATGCACGGCAATAGGCACTAATTATATGGTTATGGGCGATTATGGCAAGGCAGAGGAATATTTTCAAATGTCTAGAAACACTATAAAGACTGATAAGCATCCTGCCAGATGGGCGGTGTGGGCTATAGCCAGATTGGGCAATCTTGCCGATTTGAAGGGAGACAGGGAAAAGGCTATATCTTATTATAAAGAGGCTCATGCTTATGGTGATGGATGGGGCTTCCATGAAACTTTGGATAAGTATGTCAAAACCCCATTTTCAAAGGAAAATCTGCCAGGCAGCCTTCCTCCGCCCTGACGGATTATTTTCTCATCAGTTTTTTTATATTCTGTGTTAAAAATTTTTAGCTTTAGCATTGTTGCTCAGCATTGGCATGTCTGTTTATGATCAGCCTGTTATTGGAATCAGATATGGAATGCGGCCTCTTATTTTTCTGTGATTTATGACAGAGATATTAAATATGTGCCTGAAAATTCCATAGGGTTGATTTTTTGCAGTATAATGCTTCTGATATTTCATAGACTATATATAGAAGAGTATTGATTTTAGTATTCTCTTGTCATACTGAATTTATTTCAGCATTTCTATGGCTTAATGAGCTGCTGTAGCTGGTTCAGAACGACGAAGTACTATTGGTGTTCTTTTATAAATATATTGTGTCAATGCTTTCCTTTAAAAGAGCCATTTCACAATAAGAGCATTAAATTAAGCAGCCCCGTAAAAGGGGCTGCTTTTTTCTATGTTTGCGGAGTGGTAATTGGAGGCATTAAGTTATTATTTCAGAACAGGCTCTGCGAGCTTATAATAGCCTTCTGCGGTAATTATGCGGGCTTTTATAAATTGACCTGTTTTTCCAGGCAGCGCTTTCGTTAATTTAACTGTGCCGTCTATGTCTGGAGCGTCTGCATATGTGCGGCCTATGCAGGGACCGTCCAAAAGCACGGTTATTTCCCGTCCTGTCTGTTCCTGGTTTATCTTCCGCAGCATGCGGCTCTGTTCTTCAATTAGTATTTCAGCACGCTCCCTTTTCAATTCCGGCGGTATCTGGCTTGGCATATCGTATGCCGGCGTGCCAGGTTCTGGGCTGAATTCAAACACTCCTACATTGTCCAGCCGGTATTCCCTAATGAATTTAATAAGGCGGCGGAAATCCTTATCTGTCTCTCCCGGGAATCCAACGATGAAATTTGTCCTGATTGCGAAATCTGGCATGGCTTTTCTTAAGGCATTGATTTTTTCGCATATTGTTTTTTCCGTGGAAATGCGGTTCATCCTTTTCAGTACGGAATCTGAGATATGCTGCAATGGCATGTCCAAATAATGGCATACTGAATCATTGTTTTTCATTGCGTCAATCAGTTCTGGAGTTATCCTTTCCGGGTAAGCATACATTATGCGCCACCATTTTACCCTTTTAATCTTTGTCAGTTTTGTTATAAGTTTTTCCAATGAAGGCTTGCCTAATCCGCTTACTGGCAAATCTTCTCCGTATCTTGTGGTGTCCTGCGCTATTATTGAAATTTCCTTTGCCCCTGCTGCGGAAAGGCCTTTGGCTTCCTGTACTGAGTCTTCAATGCTTTTAGAACGGAATTTTCCCCTTAGCTGCGGTATAAGGCAGTATGCGCAGCGATTGCTGCATCCGTCTGCTATTTTTAGATATGCTGAATGTTTTGCTGTTAACCGCATTTTGCTCTGAGGCGCAGTTATTATCCTGTCAGGATCGGGATATTCCGCATGTAAAAATCCTTTGCGATTAAATGCTGTAGCGGCATTGTTAATGGAATATATGTCTATTATTGAATCCAGTTTTGGAAACCTTCGCAGAAGGTCTGCCCCATATTTCTGAACCAGGCAGCCAGCCGCTGCCACTTTTTTCAGCCTGCCAGCTTTTTTTAATTTAAGCAGGCGGATTATTTCTTCTTCTGCCTCATCTCTTGAGGCCTGTAAAAAAGCGCAAGTATTTATGAGTGCGGCATCCGCTTCATCTTCGGAAAAGACTATTTCATGCCCAGCCTGCTTCAATGCTCCGCAAATCTCCTCGGAATCAGCCAGGTTTTTCGGGCAGCCTAATGATTCAATAAATATTTTCATTTTTGTTGACTGGATTGTTTAACTTTGTTTTATGGCTTTAAATCGGGCATGGAATATTCTGAGTATTATTGTTCTACGTCATTTGCGGAATTTTTTGCCTTATG
>JAILAB010000044.1 GCA_024681855.1 Elusimicrobiales bacterium | reverse complement strand
CATGTGCGCATGTACAATAAAATGGGCGCGCACCTTGCAGAATTAGACGGACAAAAAGGCACGCATTTTGCGGTATGGGCCCCCAATGCCTATTCAGTAAGCGTAATAGGGGATTTCAATGGCTGGAACAGAAACTCACATCCTTTAAGCCCCAGAGGCTCCTCCGGCGTATGGGAAGGATTCATACCCGGCGTGACAAAAGGAACAAATTATAAATATTTCATAAGATCCCGGTATAATAATTATTCTGCGGAAAAAGCAGACCCCTATGCCTTTGCAAGCGAGATTCCGCCAAAGACAGCCTCTGTGGTATGGGATTTTGACTATAAATGGAATGATAAGGAATGGATGAGCGCCCGTCAGAATAAAACAGGGCGCGACAAGCCGGTTTCCATATACGAGGTTCATTTAGGGTCGTGGTGCCGTGTTCCCGAGGAGGGAAACCGCCCGCTTACCTACCGTGAAATGGCCAAGGAGCTTACAGAATATGTTAAATACATGGGATTCAGCCATGTTGAATTTCTGCCGCTTACAGAACATCCTTTCTATGGTTCATGGGGTTATCAGACCATAGGATATTTTTCCCCCACCAGCCGGTACGGCAAGCCGGAAGACCTGATGTATCTGGTTGACACCCTTCATCAGAACGGAATTGGCGTTATAATGGACTGGGTTCCCGCGCATTTCCCGCAGGATGCCTACGGACTGGAATTTTTCGACGGAACACATCTGTATGAACATGCGGACCCGCGCCAGGGTTTCCACCCGGACTGGAAAAGTTCCATTTTCAACTTCGGCCGGAATGAGGTAAAGAGTTTCCTGCTCAGCAGCGCAATGTTCTGGCTGGACAAATATCATATAGACGGTCTGCGCGTGGACGCGGTAGCTTCAATGCTGTACCTGAACTATTCACGCAGGCATGGCGAATGGGTGCCGAACAAATACGGCGGCAGCGAAAACCTCGAAGCCATAGCTTTCCTCAAACAGTTCAACACAGTGGTATACGAGAATTTCCCTGGCGCACAGACATACGCGGAAGATTCAACGGCATGGCCAATGGTATCCCGTCCCACTTATTTAGGAGGCCTGGGCTTTGGTTTCAAATGGGACATGGGCTGGATGAACGATACTCTCAACTATATGAAGAAAGACCCGGTATACCGGAAGTATCATCACAATGCCCTTAATTTCCGCATGATGTACGCTTTCAGCGAAAATTTCGTTATGCCTCTGTCGCATGACGAGGTAACACAGATGAAAGGTTCGCTGTACACCAAGATGGCTGGGGACCGTTGGCAGAAAATGGCCAATCTCCGTCTGCTTTTTACGGATATGTACGCCCAGGCAGGACAGAAACTGCTTTTCATGGGCAGCGAAATCGGTCAGGAGCGGGAATGGAATCACGACGCCAGCCTTGACTGGCATCTGACAAACAATCCGGAAAATCACGGTCTGCAGAGTCTGGTACGGGATCTGAACCATATTTACAGGAATGAACCGGCGATGTATGAATACAATTGTCTGCAGGAGGGCTTCGAGTGGATTGATGCGAATGACTCACAGCAGAGCACCATGTCATTCATGAGGAAGGGAAAGAATCCTGATGACACAATTGTATGCGTTTTCAACTTTACACCGGTTGTACGCGGAAATTACAGGGTTGGCGTACCGCAGGGCGGCTTCTGGAAGGAAATACTGAATACAGATTCAGCAGCCTATTCCGGCAGCGGAATAGGCAATCTCGGCGGAGTGGAATCTGAAGATGTTTCCATGCACGGCAGGGAACAGTCTATTCTGATAACACTTCCCCCTCTGGCTGCTGTTTTCTTTAAGCTGGAAAAGAAAGATCAAGGCAATATAGCAGCTAAAAATAAAAGAGAAGCACAAACAGAAAAATCATTAACTGAGAGTTCTGAAAAAAACTCTAAACAATGAAACGCCATGCAAAAAATATCATAAGTGAGGATAAAAATGAAAACACCTAAAACATTCCATTATATTGCTGCAATGATATTCTCAGCCTCTTTTGTCATTCCTGCCAATGCAATAGATATTTCCAATGTGGATAAGATTGTTGCTTCATTGCCTAGCGCAAATGACTATGCCTGCAAGGCATACAGCAATACGGAAAACAGTATTTTCTCTAAATGCTTTGCTCCGGCTAAAGATAATTCTGAAGACAGAATGAAAGCTTTTAACTCCAATGTGAAAAAAGCCAAAGAAATGCTGGAAAGCGAAAAAAAAGCTTATATGGAAAAGAATCAGGGAAATGCAGCAGCTGCCGAAACTGGCAAGCAAAAGGCGGCAGCGGACAAAAAGCTTCAGCAAATGAGCGGTATGAACATAGACACAGAAAGCCTGCAAAACATGACTAAAGAGCAACAGCAGGCTTTTGCTATGAAAATTGCCTCAAGGAACATGTCAAATGCTGGAAGCGGGCTGCTTGGAAATATGTCACAGGCTGAAATGATGAAGATAGCCAATATGAGTGAAAAAGAGCAGGAAGCATACATGATGCAGAAAATGTCCGGAAGCAACGGGATAGGGCTAACCCCAGCTGAAATGCAAAAATTAAGCAAAATGAGTGACGCTGAATTTGAGGCTTATGCAAAGGCCCATCCAGATGTTGTGTCAAGAATGAGCAAATCAAAGATGGCACAAACAGCAATGGCTAATAAAGGAAAGGAGACAGCCAAGACAAAAGAAAATCCGGCATCCTCGGGCATTACGCAAAAACAATATCTGGAGGCAATACAGCCTAAGAACATGAATGCGGCCCGTAAGCAGATAAATGCTCTTTTTGACAGCAAATATAAAAACAGCATAAAGCAAGCAAGGGAAAGCTATGCAAGCTGCTACATAAAATATTCTCCTACAGGATATATATTCGCTGACGGAATTATGTCTGATTCTGAGACAAAAACAATGGAAACGGCGGAAAAGAACTGCCATAGCCACAAAACCTGGGATGCAGCTTATCAGGATTTTACTAGAAAAGCCGGTGATATATGGGCAAAAGCTATAAAAAGCGATCTTTCAGCCATAAAAGAAGCATCTAAAAACGGAAAGCTTAAAAAACTGAAAATTTCCGCTAATTTCAGCAATCTTACAAGCCTGGAAATGAAAAACTATGCAAACAATATGCCAGGCATAGACGGCACCGATGAATATATATCACTCCTTGAAGAAGCTGATGCTACCTTTGAAATGCCAAGCGAAGCTGATTACTGTGACCATGCATGGCTGGCAATGATAAAGAAAACAGGTGAAGCATCTGAAAAAAATGACATCTACAATAGCCATATAGACGAGCTTCGCGGATGCTCTGCTGACCAGCTTAAAGCGGCTGGGATAAAAAAAGCATCGGCTTCCGGCAAAAAGAAATCCGGCAAGGCAGAAACAGGCAATATTAAAAGCCTAAAAAACAAAACAAAAAACACATCCGGCAATAAGGGCAGAGCGATAAAAGGAGGCCTGAAATAAAAGGCAAAAGGAGCGCTTTTTAACAAATTCGGGCAAAA
>JAILAB010000019.1 GCA_024681855.1 Elusimicrobiales bacterium | reverse complement strand
GAAGATTGCCATAGTAAAACAAATCCCAAATAGTATTACAGTTTTTGACAATATACCCCATTATCTTCTTTACAATTTGAAAAGGAATATTTTCCAGATGTATTTTCAAGGCACTGTTGGATATTTCCGTATTGTCTCTTTCAATAAAGGACACATCGGCAAAAGTTATATGGGCATAACCCTGATCATAATGAATTTTCCCTATAAATTCCTTTGTGTTTTCTGTGAATATATTCAGAATATCCATAGAAGAACCGGATTTATTAACTTCAAATAAAATAGCAGTGCTTAACAGATATTTCTTAATCATTGTGCATATCCTCCGGCATTACGCCATTACAAATACTGGCGGGGCTCATTGTGCTTATTCTATATCATTATTTTGACAGCATAGTGTCAAAAAAAACAAAAAATTTCGGCTTAATAGGCAAAATTTCAAATTGCTCTGTTAATTGTTCTGTTAAAGGAAAACCATTGAATAGAAGATAGTTATAAAGAACGCAAATATTGCTTTACCATACTAAACCTGCTTAAGGACATAATTAAACCGTGAGATGCTGAAATAAATTCAGCATGATGGGAGAATATTAAAATCAATGCTCTTCTTATACAGAGTGTTTCAAAAATATTACCGAACACTGACAATATGCTGTCATAATTATGTTCCATAATATGAACATAGAAAAGGAGCAGCTATTATGGGACATAAATATATGTTAAACAGGAGCGAAAAAGGGCAGTTCTGTTTTGAATTCCGCGCCCCATTCTGCGAAAACAAATACATCTGCCTGCAGGGCTGGATAGAGGGAGAACATCTGTGGGACTTTGAAATGTACGACTGCTGTTTTTCAGGAAAGGATCATGCCGGTATTGACCTGAATATTGAAGTGTTTGGATACAGGTTCAATTTTGAGTTCTGCGATTTACGCCACTGGAATGAGACGGAACAGCGTTTCTATATGTACGATGAGCCGCAGCCAGAATGGATAAGACCGGATTATCCCATGGAGCAGTATTTCAGGGAAATAAAAGAGTTTATTGCCGATCACCCGGAAATTGACAGGAACTATTACCGCCGCTGTCTTATAACCTACAAACTGCATCAGCAAAATGCCTTATACGGAGATGACTGGAATAAACGGTTGAGAGCAGATAAAATCGGCGAAATTGCCAGAAGCAAGGCCCCGAAATTAAAACAATGATGAAATTTCAGAAAGCGGAAATATGAACATTTTTAAATTATTCAGCAGATTTGATAAAGAAATGAAATTCAGAGGCTGGCAGGCTGTAACTGAATCGGAAAACAGCGGCTATTCCGCTGATTTTTCCAGTGAAAAAGAAATCATCGCATGTATGTATGACAGATATAACAGCGGCAGACGGTATTCATTTCCCTTATGGAATATTGGGGACAGGTACAGGGCAAGGATTATCAGAAACGGCGGAATGATTATTCTCCCGTACGAAAACCTGACACATAAAGAGGAAAGCAGAATGACAGGAAAAATCATTGCGTATCTGCGGCAGAGAATTGCTCCCATAAACAAAAGCCTTTGCCATAAGGACATGATAATAGAAATACTGCGCAGAAGAAATGAAATAAAATGCTTCAGCCTGGGGCATTATTTCTCCGGAGTTTACATTTCCAAAGAGAGCGGAACAGAATACAGTTCCGGCAGTCTATGCATAGAAATTTTCAATTCAGCCCGCATGACACTGTACAGAATAGCGGAAGATTTCTGCGCCGCCATGGATAAGCCGGAAATACTGCTGAAAGACTGCCGCGATGGAAAAATCAGACGGTTTGAAAGATAATATCCTGCAGTCAGAACAAACAGACGGAATGCCAGGAAATGGCATTATATGTTTTTTATATTAGAGACTTTTCTTCTCAAGCTTATATACTAAAATATTGCCAAACGGGTAATATCTATTGCTAACCATCCGAAAGCTGTTTTGCTTTAATACGGAATTTATGTCTAAAGTCAGTTTTGAACAAAAAGCATTGAAAAACGCGCGATTGTTAATATTGCCATTTTTATCCGTTACCGCAAAAAAATTGCGCTGGCAATTGTTTGCCAATACAATCCGGCTATCAGGATTAAAATCTTTCAAAATGCTTTGGGTAAAATAATTGGAGATTGCTTCTGTAGGCTCTTTGCTGTTTAGATACCTTTTAAATTTTTGCTGAGCCGTGGCTTTTTCTTCATCCACATCCTGCGCGCCGTACATTTTTGAAAGAATTTGCGGATCCCCTGTCTTAAAAACATAATTCAGATCAAATGAGATGAGATCAATGTCTTTTGGATTGTAAAAGTAATTTATCAGGTATCCTCTCATAGGAAGAATTATCTTATCGCCCTTATGAAATTGCAGAGTTGTCAGCAGCTCCGCTAAGGGCAATATTCCGTTGTTAGGCCTGCTTAT
This sequence comes from Elusimicrobiales bacterium, assembly GCA_024681855.1. Classification (GTDB taxonomy): domain Bacteria; phylum Elusimicrobiota; class Elusimicrobia; order Elusimicrobiales; family UBA9959; genus CACZRG01. The sequence goes on along the minus strand of JAILAB010000019.1, from coordinate 10,335 downwards.
ATTGGAAAAAATCAAAAAATATCCGATATTTAAAACAAAAAAAACACTCAGAACAGAATAAGAAAAAACACTTTTTTTGAAAAGGGCAATGCCCGCTCCTGCGGATAAAATAATAACAGGAAATGCTAATAGCGTATACCGGGGCATAAAGGCAAACCGTCCAGATAACGCAGCTATCCATTCGCAGAATATAAAACCAAAAGCTGTTAACAGCAGCAAGCGCAAAATGATATTTTCCCTTTTGCGCGCCGTAATATATATAATTATGCCTGATAATGCGGTAGGCAGCACATTCAATATCAGGGACCACTTTATTTCGGGAAGCACTTTTACTGCTTCAGTATTAGCAAAAATGAAAGGCACAGCCGGGGAAAACCATGTCATTAAAACATTTATAATATGTTCGCTTTCATATTCATACCACCAAAAACCCTTCACTAATATGGGATTTTGTGTATTTTTAATAACCATCCACATCATAGGGATAATAGGCATTGTTAATAAAATCATCCAACAGGCATAGCGGAGCCAATGTCTTAAATTGTCTTTTCGCCGGATAAAATCATATCCGGCAAAAACAAGAAACTGCATGCCTACAAACACAAAACCTATCACATAAGTATAAATAATACATGCATTAACGGCACTTAACCATGCAAAATATTTTTTTTGAGGGTCTTTGCTAATTTTTATAATCAGATAAACAGACAAGAACCCTAACAATTCCAGCAACGCATAAAATTTTCCAAAATGAGAATAGCTAATCATAAAGGAATTGATTGTTACTAGAATTGCTGCGCTAAACCCAGCAAATTTAGAAAACAGCTCTTTGCCGCAAGCATACGCCGCCGGAATACATAAAGTTCCAAATATTACTGGCACCATCCGTAAACTTATAGCGCTATCTCCAAATAACAGGATCCAAAAATGCAAAAGAAAATAGTAAAGCGGCGCATGAAAATTTTTAGTAACAAGAGCTTTAATAATTCCTTCTGGAAAAGACTGGGATGCAGTTACTAAGGTTGCAATTTCATCGGTTGCTAAATCTTCCGCGCAAGCCAGCCGAAAACGCAACCAAAATCCAAAAACCATCAGACAAAACAAAACAATATGAGTTTGATATTTTTTTAGAAATGACACTGAAATCCTCTTCGTGATTTATTTATGTATAGAAAAATCTGATATAATTTAATTATACTAAAATATGCAAATTCAAAAAAAGCATTCTGTTTCTATTATAATACCTGTATTCAATGAAAAGGATGCTATTAGCAAACTAGCTAAAAGCATTACACAGGCACTAAATCCTTCACATATTGATTACGAAGTTATTTGGGTAGATGACGGCTCTACGGACGGCAGCCGCGATATACTGAAACAAATCCGGCAAAATTTTGCTAACAGCAAAATTATTTTTCTTGCTAGAAATTACGGACAAACCACGGCAATTACGGCAGGACTAAAAGCAGCGGAAGGCGAAATAGCGGTAACCTTAGATGCGGATTTGCAAAACGATCCGAATGATATCCCCGCAATGCTAAATATTTACCGGCAAGGGTACGATGTGGTCAGCGGCTGGCGCAAAAACAGAAAAGACGCATTTCTTCGCAGGGCATGTTCGCAGATAGCAAACCGTATTATCAGCTATATCACAAATATTCCCCTGCATGATTTTGGCTGTTCTCTTAAACTATATAATGCGCAGAAACTAAAAAAAATATGCATGCATGGAGAACTGCATCGCTTTATTCCAGCGCTTATGAGCCGTTATGGCGTTAAAATAACTGAAGTGCCGGTAAAGCACCATCCGCGCCTGTATGGCAAAAGCAAATATAATTTGACTCGCACTTTCCGTGTTCTGCTGGATTTAGGAACAGTAATGCTTCATACTAAATTTGCGGATAAGCCATTATACTTCTTCGGCTATATCTCCCTATACGCATTAGCTTTAGCATTGATATTAGCTTTGGCAGCAGCACTGGCAGCAGCTTCGCATCATATTGCAACAGCTGAAGTTATTCTATTATTTGATATAGAAATCTGGGCAATATTTGCTACATGGCTGGGATTTGGTTTTTTGGCAGAATTATTGGTAATGCTTCACTTAAAAACTTCTCCGGAACCAATATATTGCATAGAAAACAGCACTGAATCAGAGGCTGAATGATTCTTTATTAAATCCATGAAACCAGTTTACTGGAAATGCTGCTTTGGACTAATTGTTTTAGCCTTCATTATCTTCAAAATTGATTTAAATCAAGCTTATGATATTTTGGAAAAAGCCAGCTGGAAAAATTTTTTAGCCATATTGTGTTTTTATTTGCTGGCTAAGACACTAAGTGCCTATAAATGGGCTATAATTTCTAATCACATTGGCTTTACCTGCACATTCTTTCAGTATCTGAGTCTCTATTTCCAAGGGATGTTTTATAATCAGTTTTTGCCTACCGGCATAGGCGGAGATGTAATAAAAGGTTATTTATTATATCAGCATGATAAAACAAATTTGAAACCTGATTATGCTGTTGCCACAATATTGTTTGACCGCTTAAGCGGTGTATTTGTATTGCTGATTCTGCTTTTACCGGGCTGCCTGATCCATTCCAAACAGCTGACAGTGATTGTAAATTATATTCTATTGCTTGCCATAGGCGGAACTGCTGCTTGCGCAATGCTGGTTATATTCTTATCCTATCAAAGAAAACCGTTTAAGAATAAGATAATCAGTCGGATTTTCTTTTTCACCCGTTTGTATTTAGATAAAACCATCTTTAAAATATTTGCTATTTCATTGCTGTTCCATTTTATGGCGCTTATCATACATAGCCTCATCGGATGGGACTTAAATTTAAATATTACACAGTCCTATTATTTGGTGTTATATCCGGCTGCCGCAATTTTAGCTTCGCTGCCAGTTTCATTAAACGGACTGGGAATTAGAGAATGGGCTTATGTGTTTTTTCTGGGTTTGGCTGGCATTGATTCTTCTGTGGCATTTATTTTTGCGCTCTACTGGGGAATGATTCTGCTGGCATCAAGCCTAATTGGCGGCATATTCTTAATCAATTGGAACAAAAAATGAAATGCTTAAATCATAATGCGACAAAATATTTTATTATTTTCTTTTCCATACTGTTTTTGCTCACAATCATTTTATTTCCGCATAAAAAAGAAACAACCCTTCCTGACTATCTGCTTCAAATAGAAGAACTAAGCGAATGGCTGATTAAAAAAAATACGCGAGAAACTCTTGCAGATTATACAACAGGACATTTTACATGGGATACTGAAAAATCATGCCGCAGCTGGACATATTACAATGGCTTCATGATGGATGCCTTTGTCCGGCTAGGCAAACTAGATTTTGCAAACGCATTTTATGATGCAAATATTTTGCCTAGCGGACAAATTAATAATACCTCAAATCCAAACAATTCATTTACAGGCACCGATATAGACAGCGTGGCTCCGGCTAGAGCTATCTTTGCATTGAAGGATAAAAAATATGACAATACATTGCTGTTATTTTACGATTATTTGCAAAAATACCCCACAGCCCCCTTTGCGGGAAACAATTATCTGCATAAATTAAATTCCCCAAACTGGCAAAAGCATATTTTTGCTTTAGATGGTTTATACATGGCCCTGCCTTTTTTGGCTCTAATAGCAAATCACGCAGCAGAGCCACCCTTTCAAAGGATAAATTCCAAAGAAATACATGACAGTATTTTTAAACGAATGGATTGGGTATCTTCTCATTTAAAAGATGAAAAAACAGGCTTGTATTATCATGGAGCTGATAAGGAAGGACGGCCCAACAAAATTGTATGGCTGCGCGGCGCAGGATATTATGCAATGACGCAAGCAGACCTGATTGAATTACTCCCAGAGGGAAAACGCAAAGAAAAATTAAAGCTGAACCTGCTTTCTTTTCTAGATGCCATGATGCAAAAACAAGACGGAACAACCGGACTTTGGCGAAATGTTGTTAATTATTCGTCCGAGCTGACTGAAAACCGTTTTGAGACCTCCGGTTCCGCCATGATGTCTTATGCCTTGCTAAAAACATATAATGACGGCATTGCTACAGACACAAAATATCTTCAGGCCGGCATGAAAGCCTTTAAAGGCATTATGGATAACAAAGTACGCAAAGGAATTTTGGGATATAATGTAAAGGATATTTACATAGCTTCTTCTGTATTTGATGATCCGGCACGCTATTGTGTAAAAGGAAAATATGCAACAAACGAAGCAAAAGGGCTGGCACCTCTTATTTTCGCCGCAATTGAAGCAAAAAAGCACTTAGACAAACAATCCGCAGCAGCAAATGAAAAGCAAAGAGAATAGCTGCGGCAAACCATAGCCGCAGCATTAGGGATATGGCATTCTATTTATGTCCCGACACATATCCTATTATAATAGCGAAGATTATCAGCAGCAGATACCACCAGTTTATTTTCGGCTTGTAATCTTCAATATTACTCTCTATGCGCACATAGGGCTGAAGCTGCTTTAATGCCCCATATAAAGCCCCTTTGGAAGTGAAAGAGCAATGCACAGGCGCCTGCATTTTCAAGTGAAACTCTATTTCGCACATATATGAATAAAAAGCACTCTTGGAAAAAGCCTTTTCCATTGCGGAAGGCTGCTGCAGCTCCCTGACAGTTATGTATTCAATGCCGTTGAAATATATTCTTTGCCCGTTCAGCTCCACATAACCTTCTCCGGCATGAATTTTAAGCTTGTCATAAGACAGAGCATATTTTTTCAGCATTTTAAACTGCCATGCAATAAAAACAATCATCAGCAGAATGAAAACCGAAGCAAGCCCGCAAACATTACCCATGATCAATCCTTATTTCGTGCTATGAGTTTCTTAGAAACCATGCATCAAGAAACCGCCGGCTTTACCTTATGAAATTAGTGAACACGCGTTCTTCTTCCGCAGGCAGCCCGAATTTTTCCTTTCCCAATGCGATGCTCTTTATTAAGAATGACATATTGCGGGCAAGAATGCGCATAGTGCGAAGGCCTTCGGCATCCTGCGAGGCATCGCCAGGCCTAAGACCGTGTATGCTGTTCCAATACTGGCTGGAAACTACAGGCATGCCGGAGATTGTGAAATATTTATTTATCACGTCAAAGGAAGAGGAACAGCCGCCCCTGCGCGCGCAAACTACGGCAGCGCCTGCCTTCATGGTTTTGTCAAAATGCGTGCTGTAGAATAACCTGTCTAAGCAGGCAATGAGCGTGGCATTAGGCGAAGCGTAATACACCGGCGAAGCCACAATAAGTCCATCCGCCAGCTCAAACTTTTGGGCAAGCACATTCACTATATCATCTATTACGCATTTTCCGTCTGCGTGGCAATGCCCGCATGAAACGCAGCCTACAAGAGGCTTATTCCCTACTTGAACTGTTTCCGTCTCTATGCCCTCAGATGCAAAAACTTTATTCATTTCAGCAATGGCTGTTGCAGTGTTTCCGCTCTGTTTGGGACTTCCGTTGATAATAAGAACTTTCATAAAAATTTTTTAATTATATGCTAAAGATATAAATCATTAATGGGCAACGCTGTTTATCTTAATTCATTTTGTTTTGCGCTGGCATTTACTAATCAGCATGCCTAATGCCTCTGGAGAAATTATTTTAAAAGCCTTAACGCAAACATTATGCTATATAAGCATTCTATAATTTCTCTTAAATAAATAACAATATTTTTTCATGAAACGTTGTGATTAACCGTTTAATACGCCACGCTCTCTCATTTCTTGTATAATTGCTTTATATGGAGAATCAGATGAATAAAAATTCCGAATGCGAAGATAAAGGCAGCGAAAACTTTAAGCATGAAACACAAAAAAACTCTTTTACGGAAGACGCTATCAGAAGGCTTAACAAGAAATTTTCAGGCGGATTTAATGAATCCGGACTGACCATTATAAACAGCCTTTACCGCAACCTTACCAGAAGGCGCGGCCTGCGCAGCATGGCAAGAACCTCATCGTTAAGGGCTTTCCGAGGGGCTTTCCCCCGCTATTTCGGAGAGGCCGCACAGGAATGCCATGATGAATTTCCTGATGAATACTCTGCCATATTCGGAAACAAAGGCAAATACTACGAAACAATGCTGATAATGGCGGACATGCTATACAAAGAATTAACGCAATACAAATAAGCTATATACACATAATGTATTATGCACAGGGCAGCATTTTCTTGGAAGCATCCTTTATTTTTTAAACAATGCCGCGCTTTGAGACAATACTTGTTGTTAGTTTATACTAATATATTTTATCCGCGTAAATATTCTTCTTATTATAGCCTGAATTAAATATAAAACATTATTTTACAAAAGCCTTGTAAATTATATAAAATGTTAGTTATAACTAACATTGTTCTTCCGCGTATATGGACAGTTCATAGCAACATTGCAACTGATATTGCGGAAAGACAGCCGCCCATGTGCTGCGCAGTTTTCAGTAAAAAGCCAGGAACCGGGCAGTAATAATGCCTGTGCCTTACGGCGCTCCAGGGCGAAAGAAACGGGAATATTCCCGCAGAAGCAGTACAAGGAGAATATTATGGAATTGAAACTTGGTGATGTTCAGACAACAGCCCTCATTCCGCTTGCCATAAAAGCAAGCGAGACAATGAGGCCGGGCGCACGGTTCAAGGACCAGATGGCTGTTGACATTATAAAGGCACTGGACATTGACACGGCGAAATATGACAGATTTCTTTCGCATGAAGGCGTTGTGGCAAGAACCATAATGCTGGACCGGCAGCTTAAGGAAATAATCAGCAGTGCACCGGATACCGTAATTGTAAACATAGGCGCAGGTTTTGATAACCGTTTCGCGCGTGTGGACAATGGAAAAATACGCTGGTTCGATCTTGATCTCCCCGATTCCATAGCCGCCAGAAAAAAGGCATTCCCGGAGCGTGACAGGGTAACAATGATTGCCGGGAATGTGCTTGAAAACGCATGGTGCGCGGAAGTGAAAAAAGCGCTTGAGGGAAGAAAATCAAAACCTGTATTTATAGCGGAAGGGCTTTTCATGTACCTTACGCTTGAGCAGATACGCACGCTGCTTGAGGTGCTTAAGAATAATTTCCCCGGTGGCGGAGTGCTTATTGCAGAGCAGAACAGCAAACTGATGCAGAGAAATGAGAAGCATCACGATACAGTGAAAAGCACTAAGGCGCATTTCATGTCCGGCACTGATTCCGCCCAGGAAATAGCAGACCTTACTGACGGAATACGGCTTGTAGAAGAGCACAGTTTCAATGAGGAAATGAAGAAACACAGCATACGCGGAAAACTGTTTGCCATATTGTTTTACAAACTGAATGACCGCTGGGCAACATTCGAATGGGGAAAATAAATCCTACACAGCGGCCATATCAATAATTTCATCGAAGCTCTTAATTCTGAAGAAAATGCTGTGCCTGGCGTTTGGCACAATGCGCAGGCGGCTGCCGTAAAATTCCTTCTGCGCCTCAATATTGAAAATCCTGTCGTCCCCGCCGATAAGGGCGGAATCAAAAATGTCCTTTATGCTGTTTTTTCTTTCCGAATAAAGGCGTTTAAGGCTTTCAAATTCCGCCCGGCAGCTTTCTATTGTCCTGCCGGAGTTGTGGAAAGCCGCAAGTTCCTCATCGGTTTTAACAAGATAGTTTTTTGCGAAGTCAGCCGCATTTTCTTCATTTATGCCGCAAAGCATTTCCTGTATTTCCTGCGAAAGGCCGAAATGTCCGTCAAACAGATATGGATTGCCGCTAAGCGCTGTTTTTCTGCCGGATATGTTTTTTATGTCAGAAGCCGCCGCCGCAAAAACACCCGCGGAAAATGCCAGCAGGTTTATTTCCCTGTATCCGGAAAAATCAAATTCCAGTCTTAAATTATTATAATCATACAGTATAAGCACATCAGAGCCTGATTTCAGATGTTCAAACTCATGCTCATCGCAGCCCCAGCCTGAAAAGAACAGCAGCAGGCTGTCCGAACCGTTATCCATAAGAAAATGTTTCATGAAATCACTCCCTGGGAACGGAAAGCGGCGTACCCTGTTCGCCGAGATAGAAAACTATCAGCTCAACCGGCTCCGCCCCGTCATTTCTGCCATAATGGTATTTCCCTATAAGTTCAGGAAGAACCTGTCCCTGCCGTATTGTTATCTGCTGCCCGCCGTCGGCAATGACTGTAAGCGTTCCTTTTGCCACGTAAGCTATGTTCACAAGGTCATGCCTGTGTGCCGGAAGCGCCTCTCCCGGCTCTATTATGATTTTAAGTACCGTGGCCTCAGGGTTTTGTATATTCAGGCTGCCAAATTTTTCATTGTCCCATGTTGAGACTGTTTTTAAAAGCACTTCCCTTTTTGATGAATTCTGTGATTTAGTGCCGGACATATCAGGCTCCTGAATTTATCTTTACGCACACATGCTTTCCGCTTGCTGCTGCCCCGAACTTTATTACGGATTTGCAACCGTCAGACATCAGATCAGATATGTGGTTTTTTGTGTCTATCTGCCTCAATGCCTCTTTGGCCTGCTTTTCCAGTTCCGCCTTTATAATTTCCGGATTGTCCTTTTCTGCCTCCGTTGCTGAATAATGCTTTAATTCCAGCACTATTCCCGGCAGATTCCTGTATTTGTCATGGTTCATTCGCGGCTTTATGATTATGTCCGCACGGCCATGTCCGGCTTCGCGGTTTGCTTTTATATTATATCCTATCCGCAATGAGGCCAGCAGTCCTATCAGTATGTTCTGATAATCCTTTTCTTCAGTTAGATCAAAACTGCTGCATGTTTCAAGCAGAAATGCAGACAAATGTTTCTGCAGATTTTCCGCATCGGCAAACAATATGTCACCGGCAATCTCATTGGCCTGTCGTGCTGCCGGCCTGGAAAGGATTCGTTTTATCACTTCCTCCGAATATGCGGAAAACACTTCCCTGTTAGGTATTTTCAGCCGGCAGAGATAGGTGCGTCCGTTCTGAACAGCATCTACCGCCGTAAGATAGCCAGTCTGGGCAAGCAGTCCGTAGGCATTCTCTATGCTGCCATTCAGATCAGTATATGCCAGGTATGCGGATACGTTTACCCTTGGCGATTCCCCAAGCATTAGTTCTGTAAGATTCTGCCTGTCCGATTCATTAAGATTCCGTATCGCATCTCCGGCGAGACCGTTTTCCGCCACGTTAACCCAGTAATCACCCGGTGAACAGTCCCTGGCCAGATAATTTATCAGCGACCACGGATTGTAAATGTGTTTGTTGCCGAATATATAGCCGTCGTAGCAGTCCTTTGCCTCCGGGATTTTCTCCTCTATGCCGAAGAAACGGAACATTTCCTCAACCTCATCCTGCGTAAAGCCAAAACAATCGCTGAACTTGTCCTCAAATATGGTGTCTACCCATAAATTGTTAAGTCCGCTGAAAATGCTTTCCTTGGAAACACGGGAAACCCCGGTCAGTACGCCCATAAACAGATTGTCATTGTCCTTGAATGCTGCGGAAAGGAAATCCCGCATGAATTTTATTATCTGGTCGTAGTAGCCGCTTTCATATCCGGCCTGTATTGGCACGTCGTATTCGTCAATAAGTATGACAGGCTTCTCGCCATGATGAATATAGAGAAGCTGGGACAATGTCCTAAGGCTGCCGGACAATATTCCATAATCATTAAGATTATTAAGAAGATTTTGGGCAATATTTTTTTGCAAAGCATTGAATTTTACGCTTTCAAATATTTCCGGATGGCGGCTTAAATCATCAAATACAGCCATTTTTATCTTGTCAAAAGCGTATTCGTATTTTTCCGGCTTTACATCCTTTAAAGTAAGATAAATGACCGGTCTTTTGCCCTGTTCGGCACGGTACTGCTCCCCTGCCTGCCATATTTTGAGATTCCTGAAATAATGCGACGTGTCCTTTCCGTCCAAAGGTTTTTCAAAAAAAGTCTTCAGCATTCTCATGTTCAGGGTCTTGCCGAAACGTCTTGGACGGGTGAACAGTGTCACCTTTGCATCATTGTCAAGCAATTCCTTTACAAGCAGGGTCTTGTCGCAGTAAAAGCGTTTCCCGTCCATTATCTCTACAAAGTCCGAAACACCAATGGCAGGACGGTTGTTTTTGTAATTCTCGTTCAATGGCATGTTAAGATTATATGAAATTTTCCTCATAATTTTACCTTGTTAAAAGTCTGTTTTTCAGCCTGCAGGCCATGATATTTTCTTTCGCCATGACAAAAGTATAGCAGGGTAATGCGACAGCGTATTGTCGCATATTCCGCATAAAAAATCCTACAATAGCATTTGCTGCTCCAAAA
>JAILAB010000065.1 GCA_024681855.1 Elusimicrobiales bacterium | reverse complement strand
GCTCCTGTTCTGATTCCAGGCATTTTTTTTCTCCTTAAACAGAATAAAACAACTTTACAAAAAAAGTTCAGATTAACTTCGGTGTCCGGAACACCCCCGTAAACAGGCAGGCATACGTGAAAATCCAATAAGGTTCCGGACAGTCCAACTAACAATACAACAATAAAATATTTTATAAATATTAGGCCGGCTTTGCAAATAAAGCTTAATGCGCCTGCGCCTTTCTGAGCATGTTTATCTCTATGCGGCTGTTTGTTTCCTTAGCTGCACTGTGAATGACAAGATGAGGAAATTTTTTCATTTCCTGTCGCGCTTTTTTATGTTCTCGCCATATATGGTTTTCCAGTCATTTTTCATGGAAATACATATCCAGCCGTATTTTTCGCAGTCCTCATACATTTTCCCGGCTTTTTTCATATTGCCGTATTCGCGTTCAAGGTCGTCGCTGCATAGCATAAATCCCAAAGCCTTATGCTTATTGCCGTTTATGGCATAATTAACCATGCTGGCATCACTTGAACTGTTGCCGAAGGCAAGCACAGGCTGAATGCCTATTTCCCTTACTATTGCGGAAACTTTGTTCATCTGAAGGTTTTTTACTATGCTTTTGCCGCCAATTACAAGTTCATCGCCTTTTTTGAATGTATAGGAAAGCCCGTCTGCGTCGCCCTGCTCCCTTGCTATAATAGTGCTGTCAGAGCCTATAATCTGACTGTATGGTATATAAGGCAGATTTTTATCAATAAGCGGGCGTACGATAAGCCGGTCAGTACCGCTGCATATATAAACATAAAATCTGTTTTTTACAAGATATTCTACTATCTCAACCATTGGCCTGTAGAAAATATCCTCGCGTTTCATTCCGGTAAAACCAGGCTGGTCTTCTTCCATGAATTTGCGTATGAAATCATAAAATTCATTAAGCGTCATGTCTTTGTATGCGCTGGCGGCAATCTGTTCCCTTTTTGGAGTTAATTCCGGAATAATGCCTTTCTCGCGGGAATTTCTCGCCATTTCGATTTGCTCTCTGGTGGCTTTATAATCCTGGTCATCCAGTACGCGGTGTTCAAAGAGCAGCCAGTCAAAATAAGTCGGGTCTGTTTCAAGAATAAGGGTTCCGTCAAGGTCAAAAACCGCTACTCTTTCCTTTTCCGGTATAAAATCGGCTGATTTCGGATTTGTTACATTCTTAACATAATCGGTAAGCGCCTGTTTTGCTGGCGCAGTATCATTCCAGAGTGAAAGACTGTCTTTTTTTATATGCGAGCAACCGGTGGAAATCATTAAAATCATAGCCAGAACGGCTAAATTAAATATTGAGCTGAATCTGATGTTTTTTTTCATAATGCTGAACCCAAATTTGATTATAGCAAAAAGAACAATGAATGAATTTTGTCCATTAGCGTGCATTATTTGCTGTTTGCCGTATCTGTGGAAGCACGAAGATTAATTGCCGAAAACCGCTGGCATTATATTGTAAAATTTAATTTGTGGCTAATCATATTTCCTGCTGCGGATTTGACTGCTCAAAATGCAAGCTGTATGTTCCAAAGGAACAGCTGGCTGGCATTGTGCCTGGCGATAAAGCAGCAGCTGGCATAACTGGGGAATGGGAAAACAGATATTGCGGCGGCTGCCGCAGCGAAGTCATGAAATTCCATTATTGCGAAGCTTGCGAAATACGGAAATGCGTTCTGGCTAGAGGCATTGTTTCCTGTTTTGAATGTTCCGAGCTTAATGTATGCCCTAAAGCCGCAGCCATAAGAAAAAGATAATATTTAACCCTGTTTGCCTATTAAGCCCTTATTTAGAAAAGCTCTTTATAAGAAGACTGTTGATTTTACAGTTTTTCCGTCATGCTGAATTTATTTCAGCATCTCTGCGGCTTAAAGAGGTCCTGAAACAAGTTCAGGACGGCGAAGTAATCTTTTCTTTATAATTGCATTGTATCAATACTTTTCTTTTAAAAGGTCCTTTAGAAATTCGGCCTTTTATACAGGGCTAAAAACATAATGCTGCCTTTTTATTCCGCTATTTTTTAGTGTTTTTATTATCTTTTTTGTTTTTGCGGAAGGCGCAGCCGCTCCATATATATTTAACATATTCTTTGGCGGCGGCTTTTACCATGGGCGGATTATATTCTATCGCATCGCTTAAGTCAGCTCTGCTTTTTGAAACGGGAAAGGCATAAATTTCTTTA
>JAILAB010000048.1 GCA_024681855.1 Elusimicrobiales bacterium | reverse complement strand
CCGGGACGGTCAAAGAAACGCTTGCTGTTTATGAAGAATGTGCTTACATTGCCCCATTTCACATATTCAAGGCTTGCTTCTTCAATGCCGCCTGAAATAGGAACAAATATCTTTCCTTGCGCAGGCTTTGGCATAAGCTCTTCCGGGCAATTCATATCCCTGTAACGCGGGAGAAAAAGAACTACCTCATTTTTAGGATTCCTTGCTAAGGTCTGGGAGAGCGCTCCAGTTACATCTCCTAGCCCGCCTGTCTTAAAGAAAGGAAAAGCTTCGCTTGCGACCATAAGTATTCTCATAGGAATCTCCTTAAAAATCTTTTAGCAGAATGCCGTTTTATTTATTATACAAGATATAAAATAAAATAGGATAGAATATTTTTTATAACCTGAAAATTTCTCCCGCATTGAGTATTTCGGCAGCGCGTTCAGGCGAAAGCGTGTTAATATAAAATCCAGTGCCCCACTCAAAGCCTGCTACCTGCGTGAGTTTTGGCATTATTTCCATGTGCCAGTGATATATGCCGCTTTCATCTTCTTTCGGCGATGAATGTATCATCATGTTATAGCACAAATCCGGTATGGAATGGGACAGCTTGCTTAGGGATTTTTGCATAATGTCTGCCAGGTCCATGGCTTCATCATCATTTATTGATTCAAATTTAGGCGCATGCCATTTTGGCAGAATTCTTGTTTCAAAAGCAAATCTGCTAGCGTATGGCATTATGGCAATAAAACGGGCATTTTCGGCTATTGTTCTTTTCTTTAAAGCGGCTTCCTCTTTAGCCAGGAGGCAGAAAAGGCATTCCCCATGTTTTTCTTTATAAGCCTTGCATCCTTTAATTTCTTCAAGGATTCTCTGCGGGGGGAGGGGAATCCCTATAAGCTGCGAATGAGGATGCGCAAGCGAAGCCCCTGCATTTTTCCCCTGGTTTTTAAAAATCATTACATATTTTATGAAAGGCAGCTTTAACATTTCCTTAGCCCTTGCGGCATAAGCCATTATTATTTCTGACAAATGCCCTGGCGGCAGCTTCTCAAGTGTGCCATTATGGTCAGATGTTTCAATAAGGACTTCATGTCTGCCGGAGCCGTTCATTCTTTCGCAGCTGCCATTAATTTCAGGGTTTAACGGCAGATCTCCTTCCAGGGCCGGGTACTTATTAGGCACTATTCGTATTTTCCAGCTGCCATTTGCCCCTGGAATTGAAAACAGCTCAGGAGGAGTCATTTTTTCATTGCCCGGGCAAAATGGGCATACATTCGCATTAATTTTTTTGCTTGCGGCAATAAAATCATTAGGCCGCTGCTGCCTTTCCGAGGCAAGTATTATCCAGCGGTTAAGCACAGGATCTTTTCTTATTTCAGGCATTGCCGTTCTCCTTTTTGCTGTTTTCTTCAATGCTTTGCCCCTGCCGGTTATTATTTTTTGCGGAATTTTCATTGTCTGCTTCTCCAGTTCCGCTATTAGAATTTGTTATATTTTCGGCAGTATATAATCCAGGCTGTTCAAGAGTTGGTCCTTGAGCAGTAGTTTCAGCGGGCTCAATATTTTCTGCGCCGGCTGCGGCATTATCATTTTCCTCATTATTTAATTCTTCGTCTGCAAGTTCTGCTGCTGTGCTTTGTGCGGCTAAAGATGGATTGTCTATATTGAATGTTTCAATCTTTGGCAGGTCTTTTAGTGAATTTAATCCGAATTGTCTTAAAAATTCAGGAGAAGTGCAATAAAGCAGCGGCCTTCCGGGGACTTCTTTTCTCCCGGCCACTGTTATAAGCCTTCTTTGTGCCAGAGTGTCTAAAGGGCCTGCGGAATCCACTCCGCGCACGGCTTCCACTTCCGCGCGGGTAATTGGCTGCTTATATGCAACAATGCATAATGTTTCAAGGGCTGCCTGCGTCAGCCTTACGGTCATTTTTGTTCCATATAGCTTTCTAACCCAAGATGCATATTCAGGCCTTGTTGCCATCTGCCAGCCGCCTGCTGCCTGACGCAATTGCAGGGCATGTCCGGAGCTGTCATATCCGGAGCGTATGCTTTCTATGTGATCTTTAATAATCTCTTCAGGTTCTTCTGTGATGCTTGCCAGTTTTTTTATGCTTAAAGGAGCATCAGTTATGAAAAGAAGCGTTTCCAGTATTTTTTTAAGTTCAACAGATTCCATTTTTTCAAATATGTTATTTTGGCTTTGATGCCTGCTATATGTGTTTGCTTGTTTTATTGCTTTTAAAAGCTATCCTTTATGTATTATTAGGAAATGGCAGCATTGTTTCCCTTCGTGCCGGAGCATGATATATTCTTATCTGTCCGCATGATATGTCTTGCGCTAAAACGATTATATGCTGCTTCGCCAGTTCCAGCATGGCCATGAAGCATGTTATTATTCCAAGCCGCTGGCTTTCAGAGGAAAAAATTTCTTCAATCAGCAGCCATTCCCTGCCTTCCATCATTGAGCGGATTTTTGCTATTCTTGATTCCAAAGGAAAGCTGTCTCTTTGCACTTCATGGGAGCTGGCAGCCCTGGCAAAAGCTTTCTGTACGGCCTCTATGAGCGCGGCCATATCTGCTTTAAGCAGCTTTTCGTCTCCGCTGAAAACAGGAGATCCCCTATAGAAACAGTCTTTGTTTTGATTAAAACGCAATGATATGTGCTGCGCAGCTGCTTTATATCTTTGGTATCCTTCCAGCATTGACACAAGCGGCCCTCGCGGATCAGGCCCGTCCTCTCCTTCCTCTTTTTCAGGAGCCGGAAGCAGCATTTTCGCTTTTATCTGCATGAGCGTAGCGGCCATTACAAGAAATTCTCCTGCTATATCCAGGTTCAGCTTCTGCATCATTTCAAGGTAATGCAGATATTCAGCTGTTATCTGCGCTATCGGTATGTCGTAAATGTCTATATTACTTTTGCGGATAAGATGCATCAGAAGGTCCAGGGGACCTTCAAAGTTTTCTAAGTGAATGTCAATCTTCTCCGTTTTTTTTTGCATCTTTTAGCTTCTTAACGCCTTGTGCTTTTTTTGTAAGCGTAATTATATTCCTTTTGTTTAATAGGCTGATGTTTTATCCGTTTCCTTAAAATAATTGCAAGGGGAGTGTATTGTTTTCTTTTTTTTTCGTCAGTTTTAGGGATAGCAGGCTTTTATTTATATGTTTAAAGCTCTGCCATCCCGTATTTGCGCTTATTTTGAATTTCCTGATGTTCTTTTTTAAAGAAGACCAACAGCTTTTGATGCCTCTTGCACTTTTTTATTAGCTATTGCCATTGCCTTTTTTGCGCCTTCGGCAAGTATTTTTTCTATGTCAGCTGTTTTTTCAAGCTCTGCCCTTTTGGCTCTGGCCTTGCTGATTTCTGCTTCCATAAGCGCAAAAAGCTCTTTCTTGCACTGTCCGCAGCCGCGTTTTCCTGCAAGGCATTCTTTTTCAAGCTGGTCAAAGTTATCATTGTAAAGCTTGTGGAATGCGCAGGCCACGCAGCCTTCCGGGTGGCCTGGATCATCAGCTTTCAGTTTTTTCGGATCAGTGAACATTTTTTTAATTTTCTTTTCAAGGCTTTTGGTTTCTTCAAACAGGAAAATAGTATTGTCGTATGATTTTGACATTTTTCTGCCGTCCAGGCCAGGAACTATCTCTGTTTTTGTGAAAAGCGGCTGAGGTTCCGAAAATACTTTTGTCTTAAAGGTTTTGTTGAACTTTCTTACAAGTTCGCGTGTTATTTCCAAATGCGGAA
>JAILAB010000023.1 GCA_024681855.1 Elusimicrobiales bacterium | reverse complement strand
TTTCTTTTGCAAATAAGCATGGCATGCCTGTAATGCCTCTTGGCAAAGGCTCAAATATCCTGGTAAGCAGCAAAGGCTTGCCTGGAATAACTGTTTTTACGGGCCTTATGAACAAGATTGATTTCAATGGCAATGGCGTCTATGCGCAAGCTGGGGCAGCTTTAGATGCATTTATTTGCCAATGCCTGAAAAAAGGCTTGGGAGGTTATGAGAATCTTTCCGGCATTCCTGGCACAATAGGCGGAGCATTGCGCATGAATGCCGGAGCTTATGGGCGGGAGACTGCTGATTTTCTTAAAAGCTTTGTTGTCATGCATACGGATGGCAGAGAAGAAAGGCTGCTTAGGGAAAATACGCAGTTTTCATATCGTCATGCCGGTTTTCCAACGGATTGCTTTGTGCTTTCAGCAGAGTTTGAGCTTATTCCAGGCAATGCCGAAGTTCTGCTAAAAAAACGCAATGATATATTGCGGTCCCGCAGAGAAAAACAGCCTCTTGAATATCCTTCAGCGGGCAGCGTTTTTCGCAGGCCTCCCGGAGATTATGCTTCCAGGCTTATTGATTCCTGCGGCCTAAAAGGCTTAACCATAGGCGGCGCAAGGGTATCAGAAAAACATGCCGGATTCATAATAAATGCCGGAAATGCTACAGCAGAAGATATTTATATGCTTATAAATGAAGTGAAAAATAAGGTGGAAGCCAAAACCGGAGTGAGTCTTGAAACAGAACAGCTTTTACTTGGTTTTCCCCGAAGATGATATGCTTTCAGCGCCGCAGAAAGCAATGCCCGCATAGGCAAGGAAGGCTCCGGCGATTATTAAGGGGATGCCGAATATTATTCCTATTACGGTTGACGTAAGCCATATCCCGGCTATAAGCATTATCAGGCCAAGGGCTAGCATTATGCCGCCTATGCCTTTTGACATTACTTTTATCCTGCGGATTATTTTCTCTGTTCCGCCATCATTTGCCACATGCGCGGTTTTGTCTGTGCCTGTATTGCTGGTTTTGCCAAATATCCGGTCGCTTTCTTTTTTGTCTCCGCCATTATATATGATTTCTGCGTCTACATATTCGGAATCATTTTCTGGGGCTTGCGAAAGCTGCGGATAATTGCTCATAATTATATTATAGATTATTATGAAAAAAATTTTTTACTTTTTTTGCGCATTATCTTTAGCAGCCTTGTTGGCTGCCGATGCTTTTGCTGATAAGGAGGCGGAAGCTTTGCTTCTGCTGCCTGATGAGGAAACGGTGTCTGCTTCTGCGTTTAGCAGCGATCTTGAAAATTGGGGTGCCCGCATTCTTGAAATATATTCTGCAAATGTTTTCCGCGGTTATATTCCTGAAGAGGCAGAAAGCAGGCTGAAAGAAAAATATGGAGCTAAAATATACAGGAAACGCATAGATTATATGGGCGAGTTTGCGAAATTCGGAGAGAAAGGCATGCTTGCCGCTGCCCGCTGGAACAATTATATGCAGGAAAATCCCGACGATGCTCCGCTTATAATAGATATGACAGCGCACCGCGTAGGCTCAAAAGGAAAATATCTGAAACTGTGCTGGAACAATGTGCCGGATGCAATATCATATCGGCTCCAGACCAGCCATGGCAAGTCTTTTGAGAGAGTGTCGTTTGATGCCGTTACAAGAAAAAACTGCCATCTGATAATGCCTGCATTCTGGCCAGACGGCGTTCACTATTGGCGCGTTGCCCCTTCTTTTAAGACGGTGCGTAAAGAAAAGCTTTCTCAAGGTTCTTTTTCAGAACCGTCTACATTCGCTGTGTCAAAGCCTGCGGTTAAAGGCAAAACATCTAAATTGAAAGCTCTTGAACTGCCTGAAAATACAGTTGCCGGGCGCAGGCTTAGCTGGCCTTCCGGAAATCAGAAATATTTCCGGCTGCAGGTTTCAGACGTTAAAGATTTTTCAGTTCCTGCTGCTGATGTTTTTTCCGATACCTGTTCATATAGAACATCGGAGCTTCAGCTTAAGCGCGGAAATAATTACTATTTCAGAGTAATGTATTCTGATGGCTTATCAAACAGCCCTTGGTCTGTGCCGGCGCCTTTTGAGTATGTGAATAAAAATAGCTTAAAAAGCGGAAAAACATATAGAACAGCGAAATAATATATAATAAATATAATGAGACGGATAAAAAATTTATTTTTTCTTGCGGTCTTTTGTCCAATTCTTTTGCTGGCTGTGCCGGCTTTTTCTGCCAGCATTAATCCTGCTTATTTGCATTGGCTGCAGCAGAAGCAGGCTTCTTCAAGCACTTCCGGCAAAAAAAGCGGAAATGCCGCAATGCTCAAATCTTCCGCACCTTCTTCTAGGAAAAAAGGCCTGATACCTGAAATTCTTGATCCTGCGCGCCTTAAGGGCAAATTTTATGTCGGTAATAATCCCTCCGGCGGGCAGAAGAAATCTCCTGCAGCCATTATGCTTGGCGCTTCGCCTTCAGATGCCAGATATGATATGCGGGATACTTCTTATCTGTCTCCTGTAAGGAACCAGTATCCTTATGGAAACTGCTGGGCTTATGCCACATTTGCTTCCCTGGAGGCTAATTTACGCAAGGATGCAGGTGAAAACAATAATTTTAATGAATATCACATGTCCGTAAATCATGGCTTCGCTTGGGCCATAAATGAGGGCGGAAATGCCTCAATGGCAACGGCTTTTTTGAGCAAATGGGCCGGGCCTGTTGACGAAGACACCTCCGGGCCGGTAAAAAAACATTTGCAGAATATGCATTGGATCCCTCCTGTTACTTCAACTTATTATGGAAATGGTGCGGATTATGATCCTGATTATATTGCTAATGTTAAAAGCGCTCTAATAGCGTATGGCCCTGTTTTTATAGGAATATCCGCACAGGATAGATTTTGGGTCGGAGGTTCTGATGGCCCGAATTCTTATTTCTATGCCTATGACTGCAATTACCCTTCTGGCATTGGCAATGATGGAACCTGTAATATAGATGGCCATGCTGTAAGCATAGTTGGCTGGGATGATAATATTCCTGCTGCTTCTTTCACAATAACAGACGAACACTCCGTAGATCATACTCCTAAAGAAAACGGAGCTTTTATAGTGCGCAATAGCTGGGGAGAGCTTAGCGGCGAATCAGGATATTTCTATTTGTCTTATTATGACAGATCCATAGGCGGCACAACCGCTGTGTTTGAGACACCTGAGCCTACAGACAATTATCGCAAAATTTTCTCATACGATGATTTTGGCAGTGTGCTTGCAGTAGGTTGCGAGGATTTTACAGGCTCTAACACATGTTCCTCTCAGCAGGCTGCAAATATGTTTACCGCAGATTCTAACATTATGGTTAAAGCGGTATCCTTCTATACGGAAGCTGTTAATACTCCTTATGAAGTATATGTGGCTACCGGCATTGCGGTTACGCCTCCGGAAACATTAGACGGCGCTGTGCTTGTCTCATCAGGAACTATGGGCAATGCGGGGTATCATACCTTAAAGGTGCCTGCCAATAAAAATATTCTTGTCCGGGCCGGGGAGCAGTTTGCTGTCATATTAAAAATAAACGGTAATAGCATATTAGAGCCTTTTGCAATTGAAGCAAACTATCAAGACTATGCGACAGGGCAATACTATGTGTCAGGGGCAACTGCGCAGACGGGCCAAAGCTTTTATCGGCAGAATAACCTTTCATCTTGGAGGGATTTAACTGAAATTACTTCAGACCATCATTTTTTTGATCATTCCAATTCAAATTTTCCAATAAAGGCTTTTGCAGATAACGATAACACTCCCCCGGTATGGGCGGAAGGAGCAGTTGTGAGAGACGGTATCAGTATCTCTAGTGAAACTGTAATCGCTACTGATTCATTTAAGCTTAGCGCAACCTGGAAGTTTAGCCCAGGCACTAATCATGGCGCTTCAGATCCTGAGTCTGGATTGAGCGGATATATGTTTGCTATAGGCACTGCTCCAGGACTTACGGATGTGAAAGGCTGGACTGATGCGGGAATGTCGGTTTCCACCACTGTAACAAACCTGGAACTTACTTTTGGAACCACATACTACTTTGGCGTTAAGGCATATAATCTGTTTAGGATGGAATCCGATGCAATATGGTCAAACGGACAGAAGCACTGGTACAAAAAACCTCATCCTGTTTTATATGTGAACGATGGTTATGATGGCGGGCCTGAAGCAGATCTTGATTATATTTCAAGCAATGTTTTCATTGGTGCCCATTGGGGAGAAAGCTTTATAGAAAACCATGAAACAGAGAGTGAGGCTCTTTATTATAAGTACGCTATAGGCAGTTATAGCGGAGGCAATGACGTACAGGACTGGCAAATCGCATATCCTTCTGATTTCGATAATGGCATTTTCAGGTCATCAACCAGCATTACTGGAATTAACGGGCAAACATTTTATTATTCCGTTATTGCGGTAGGAGAATATGAGAAGGAATCGGCGGCCATTATTTCCGATGGACAGACCGTAGATGATATAGCCCCGTTCTTAGAATATGTTGTTATGCCCAGCTCTGTATCCTATGGCAGTTTTTCGGGATATTTCCGTATTAATAAACACTATGACAGCCTGGTGTCTACGCCAACTCTTTATTTTCAGCATGCAGATAATCAGGATACGAGAGTTGATGTTGATGTTTCCTTTAATAGTTTGTCTGGCGATGCATACGGTTATGAATGGAATTTTGAGGGAGTTGTAGTGTCTACATATCCGCTAGGAAGGGCAGACTGGCATTTTTCCGCCGTGACAAAGGCTGGCAAATCTAGAGAAAGCACTGAGCCCGGTTTTTATGTGGTAAAGTCAACTGTCGCTGATCATACAGCCCCTTTTTGGAGTACGGCATCCCCTGTTCGCGATGGCTTGGGAGCGAGTGATATTGGCAGCACTTCATCTACTGACACTCTAAGCGCTAACTGGGATGAAGCCATTGATTATGAATCCGGGATAGACAGATATGAGTACTGCATAGGCACTACGATGTTTGCTAACGATGTCCTGGATTGGACTTCAAATGGAAATATCAGTTCTGTTACCGTAAGCGGTCTGTCTCTTTCTTATGGCAGCACTTATTATTTTACTGTCAGGGCAGTAAACAAAGTCGATTTAGAATCTGAATGGAAACATTCAGACGGCCAATGGATTGATGAAAGCAAGCCTGGCAAGATACCGTATGTTATATGTTCTCAAGGCAATGAAACGCCTGAATATGTTAACTGGACAAGCACTTTTGCTGCGCGCTGGGGCATAAGCGATCAGTCAGTAAATCCGGAATTTATTGCTTCGGGATACAAATATGCTTTGGGCACTACTGCTGGCGGCACAGAAAAACATGGCTGGACCAGCACATCATTGCAGAATGCCTATATTGACAGTTTGACATTGCAAGAGGGAAAAGACTACTATTTTTCTGTTAAGGCCGTTAATAACCTTGGCAGGGAATCAGATATTGTTACATGCAAAGTTACTGTTGACTCTACTCCAGCCTCAATAAGCTTTATTCAGCTTGAGGAAGCTCAGCAGAAATCAGGATCTCCGATTAAAGGCCATTTCCGTCTCTCCGAGCCGGATTATAAACTGGCTGCTTTCCCAGAGCTGTATTACTATGTGGGGGGAGACAGTTCTTCAAAATATCAGCTTTCCGTAAGCTCTAAAACCGAAGGCAATGGATATTACTGGAACTTTTCAGGATATATTGACACAGACAGCGAGCTTGAGGGGAATGCCAGTTTTGGCTGTAATATTATTGATAAAGCAGGCAATGCAGGAACTGCTATAGACACTGGAAAATATTTTACGATTAATGCCAAAAGGGACAACTCCTCAGCCCTGGTATTTGAAAACAGCGACGGGTTTAAAGCATCTGTTCTTCCGAACACTGTGGATGGATCTTTGAGCATACATATAACGCCGGCCAGCACGGATACGACAAAACTGGCGGATTTTGCTACAACTGACAGCTCCGAATTGCGTGTAATTTATATGCCTAGGGATTTTAAGGCTAAAGACGGATCTGGAAATATTATTGACTCTTTCTCAAAGCCTGTTACATTAATATTCCCTTATTATGACTCAGATGGCGATGGCAGAACTGATGGCGATTATATTGATGTAAGCACTCTTTTTGTGCATTATTTAGATCCTTCTTCCGTAAAATGGGTGCCTCTCGCCAATTCCGTAATAGACAGGGAAAACAGGCAGGTTTCTGCAGCTGTAAATCATTTTTCAATATATTCTCTTCGCAGCGTGAATTATAGTCTGTTGTCATTTAATGTCGCTCCATCTCCAAATCCATGTTATTTCACCAGAAATACTCTTAAGTTCAATGGAATACCTGTTGATGCGAAAGACATAAGGATATTTATATATAATTCTGCTGGAGAGCTTGTTAAGGAGCTTCCTGCCGGCACTAATGTGTGGGACGGAAAAACCAAGAACGGCTCAATGGCTGCATCCGGCATTTACTTATACCTTATTAAAACCTCCAATTATGGCAAGTCTAAAGGTAAATTTTTTGCGGTATGGTGACTGGCATGAAAAGAATAATATTCCTTCTTATATTGCTGTCAGCTGCTTTTCCTGCCTATGCGGACACAGGAACTGCGGCGCTTCCTTTTCTTAAAATCTCTGGCGGCGCAAGGGCTGCCGCCCTTGCCGGCGCATATACAGCTTTAGGCGATGACTGCAATAGCGTTTTTGCCAATCCTGCGGGTTCAGTGTATATGGACCGCCGCTGTCTTTCTTTTTCGCACTCAATATGGCTTGAGGATATGTCCATAGAAAACATATCCTATGCTCAGCAGATTTCCCAGCACTCTACTTTGCTTATTGGAGCATCAGCGCTTTTAAGCGGAGATATGAAGTATTATGATGAGGAGGGCTCATCAACAGGCTCTTTTGATTCCCTGGAAATGTCAGCTTCTCTTGGCATTTCACATATTCTTTCTAAAAGATTTTATGTTGCGGCACAGGCAAAGCTCTTTTCTCAAAGCGGCGACAACAGGTCCGATAGGGTTATGGGCGGAGACATTGGCGCAATTTATAGGGGCGACTATGTGAAAATAGGTTTTTCCGCAGTTAATTTGGGCCCAAAAATAAAATTAGGGGAACAATCCTTTGACTTGCCCCGCTCATTGCGCGCGGGAATAAGCCGCAAAGTCATAAAAAACCTGGAACTGGCGGTTGACTGGATTGATTATATTGACAGCGGTTCTCATTTTGCGGCTGGAGGCGAATACAGTTTGCCTATAAGGGATGATGGAGAGCAGGCTATATTTTTGAGAGCAGGATATTCCAGCGGAAGGGATAAAAATGCCGGCTCAGGCATTTCTGGCGGCATTGGTTTTAAGACTACCGATCTTCTAGCTGATTATGCCGTTATGCCTTACGGTGATTTAGGGCTTGCCCATCGCTTTTCCATATCGCTGTTCTTCGGGGATCGGCGTGAAAACATGCGTGAGGTATATGAGTACCATTACAGAAGCCGGGAAGAAAACCGCAAGCAGAGTGAAAACAAGCTTTTCAAGAAAGGAAAGGAAAGGGTTGCTGACATTCCTGAAAATCAGGTATTTGACGAGTATAAGCCTTTAAAAGAAACTGAAAAGAAGGTTAGGGATTTTACCTGGTAAGCTTGCTGAGCTCATTTTTCCAAAGCAGAATTTGTTTTCCTGAGTCAAAATCAGCAGCTCTAAGCATTCCTGCCACTTTGCTGGCAATAAGCGTTTTCTCATCTTTTAATAGCTTGACCGCTTCTGCCGCCCATGTTTTTTCAAGGTCTGAAACCGGCATATAGAAATCATCTGCATTTGCGTCAAAAGGCGGAAGCAGCATTCCGGCAGTGTGCTCTTCAGGCTTTTCAGTTCGCATGCTGAAATCAGTCTCAGGTGCTAGTATTTCTCTTGGCCCGGAAGCGCAGTCGGCTGCCATTACAGGGATTCCTGCTGCCAGGGCTTCAATTACGGCATTAGGCAAGCCTTCCCATAAGGAGGGAAAAATAAAGATCTTGGCCTTGCGCAAAAAGCAGAAAGGATTTTTCTGGAAGCCTGCGAAGAATACATCATCTTTTTCCGCATTTGGCATTTTTCTTCCGTCATGTGCATTTAGTCCCAGCTTTGCCGCAAGAGTTCTCAGTTTTCTTTTTAGATTTCCGTCTCCGAGTATGATTAGCTTTGCTTCTGGCAATTCTTTTTTTATTTCAGCAAATATTTTCAGAAGATGCCATTGTCCCTTTGCTTTTGTAAGCCTTCCGGCAGTAATAATTACTGTTTTTTCAAAAACTTTCTCATATTCTTTTGGAAGAGGAGCATTAGCCGCATTGCGTATGGCGCTGATGTCGCAAGAATTATAAATAACCTTTATTTTTTCAGGGTTAATGTCAAAATTTTTTTTTAGGTCTAATGCATTTCCTTTTGAATTAGCGATAATTAGCGCAGCCTTGCGATAATATTTTTTTATAAGAGGCTGCATTATTTTTCCGCGAATCCCGGAATATTCCCTTGAAGGCTGGGTTATTTCCCCTAATACTGCCTTATGCCCGCTTAGCTCCGATGCTGCTGCATTTACAAAATTAGACTTGGGCATAAAAGATAATACAATGTCATTTTTATTTACTTTTGCGGCTAGTTCTTTTGCATATCTCTTTATGAAAAGCAAGCCGGCTTTTGAAGGAAGAAATGAAGGCTTGCCTTCAAGAATTTTGAAATCAGCGACTGAAGAAGTTCTTGCAGAGAAACTTTTGTCCAAAATGAACAGCTCCGCCTTTAAATCTCGGGCAAGCTGCGCTGCCTGAAGCTCAGCTCCTCCGCCGGAAAGTGAATTTACAAGTATTTTTAATGACATTAATAATAGTATAAAAAAAAACGGACAGACTTCGCATCTGTCCGTTTTTGCATTTGCCGCAATAAAGTTTTACTGAATGGCGGCTGCAGCAGCGGCAGCTTCTGTAACGGCTTCAGCCACTGTCGGGTCTCCAGTGAGCAGGCCAGCTATTGTGGCTGAGAAGAAGCTTGCAAGGGATGCTGCAAGCAAAGCCCATAAGCCTAGACGAGCCAGATCTCCGCGGCGGCTGGGGGCCATCGCTCCTATTCCGCCTATTTCTATGGCTATGGAGCCGAGATTGGCGAAGCCGCAGAGTGCATATGTTGCTATTACTTTTGCGCGGTATGACATTTCCGGCATGGCAGCCAGATTGCTGTATGCCACGAATTCATTTATGGCTGTTTTCTGCCCCATGAGCGAGGCCACATTGAGGCAGTCTGCGGAGGGAACGCCCATAACCCAGGCTATGGGATAGAATATATATCCGAGAATCTTGTCAAGCGTAAGTCCATTATGTATGAATCCTAAACCGAGGTTTACAAGCGCAATCAGGGCTATGAAGCCTATGAGCGAGGCAGCAACATTAATTACAAGCTGCATGCCGGTTGTTGCGCCGTTTGCGGCGGCATCAATGACATTCGCATCTGTTATCGGAATGTTAAGCTTCACATCTCCCTGCGTGAGGGATTCCTCTGTTTCAGGGAGTATTATTTTTGACATGGCTAAGCCGACTGGGGCAGCCATTATTGATGCTGCAATCAGGTGTCCGGCTATGCCTGGGACTGAATCGCGCAACATTGTTACATATCCGGCAAGAATTCCGCCGGAAACTGTTGCCATTCCGCCTGTCATAATCGCCAGTATTTCGGACTGTGTCATTTTCTCAATGTAAGGCTTAACAACAAGCGGGGCTTCGGTCTGGCCTACAAAAATATTGGCTGCCGCTGACATGGATTCTGCGCCGGAAGTTCTCATGGTTTTCTGCATGAGTTTTGCTATCCATGTTATGATTTTCTGCATTATGCCGAGATAATAGAGAATGCTCATCACTGCGGATACGAATATTATGGTTGGCAGCACGCGGACTGCGAATATGTGCCCTATGCCGCTGCCTTCAGGCGGTCTTACCAGATTTCCAAAAACGAAAGCAGCTCCTTCGTCAGAGCATTTAAGAATGGCATCCACAACGCCATTCATTGCCGCAAAAAATGACTGGCCCCATGGAGTCTTTAAAATAAATAGCGCTAGCAGCAGCTGGAGCGCAAATCCGCCTATTACGGCCCTCCAATTTATTGCTTTGCGGTGTTTGCTGCAGCCGTAAGCAATTCCGAATAGGACTGCGAGTCCTATTAATCCTGTAAATCTTCCCATTGATATCTCCTTAGTCAGAATATATAATTCTTTAATACTAATATATAGTTTAATCTTTTTTTGCCTTCTGCCGCAAATTTGCGGTTTTCTTTTTACCGTCATGCTGAATTTATTTCATCTTTTTTACGGTTTAAGGAACTCCTGAAACAAGTTCAGGCTGAGAAAGCCATTGTATTTATAAAGCAGCCGCTGTCAATGCGCTTCTTTAACAGAGCTTTGTAGTTTATATTTATAACGGTGCATATATTCTTTAAGAAAGAATGCAAAGCTTTACATTATCAAGCCTTGCTTAATTAATCTTTAATTTGTGATAATTGTAATAGGCGATGTGTGCGCTGCTATATAAAATGACTAGATTTCTTGTTTCAATTTTATTTTCTTTTTTTGCTTTAACTTATCCGTTTCCAGCTTTTTCTCAGGAGAATCCTGTCTCGCATGAACAGGCAGACTCTCAGGAGCAGTTAGCAAATAGCAATAATGCTGAAAGCACAATATCGGCAACTGTTCCTGAAAATTTTAAGAACATGACTATAGAAAAAGCAGGCATTTCGGCAAATGTAAATAAGAAGAAAAGAGAAGGCAAAGGCCGCCGTGAATTTACCGAATCAGAGCAAGCTTTCATTTCTCAGGGGCTCACATTAGAAGAGAAAGTAGCGCAGATGCTTATGATTTCTGTAGATGCGGCAGATACATCTGCTGCTGAGTATGCGGCATTTTCAGGTTTGGGAGCCGTTCAGCTTCAATGGGGCTCATATTCCCTTGAAGAGACTAAAAA
Organism: Elusimicrobiales bacterium; assembly: GCA_024681855.1. GTDB lineage: Bacteria > Elusimicrobiota > Elusimicrobia > Elusimicrobiales > UBA9959 > CACZRG01. The sequence goes on along the minus strand of JAILAB010000023.1, from coordinate 11,353 downwards.
AATAACGGCTAAGCTTCAGCAGAAAGCAAAATCTGCCGGATTTCCTCCCTTATTCATTTCTGTGGATTATGAAGGAGGCAGCGTATATGTTCCCACTACCCTGGGGCTTTTGGAGCTGCCTACTAATATGATGCTCGGAGCGGCCAATAATGCCAGCGACACAGCTACGCTTTTTTATCTTGCAGGCAAGGAACTTCGCAAAACCGGTATAAACATGGCTCTTGCTCCTGCTCTTGACATAAACACAAATCCGAAAAATCCCATAATAGGCGTGCGCTCTCTTGGTGCTGATCCTATAAAAACCGCAGAACTCGGCAAGGCAATAATTAATGGCTTTAAGGCCGCAAACATAATGACCATAGCAAAGCATTTTCCGGGCCATGGCGCTACCTATGAAGACACTCATAAGAAAATGCCGGAAATAAAAATGACTGCCGAGGAGATAAATGACACACACCTGTACCCGTTCAGGGAGGCCATGAAGAGCGGCGTTGACGGAATAATGACTGTCCATATACTTTTTTCAAAGCTGGATCCCGTTAATCCGGTCACCTTGTCTTCAAGCGTAATCCAGGGCATGATACGAGATGACATGAAATATGAAGGCATTGTGATGACAGACAGCCTTGACATGTCCGGCATAACATCTAAGCTTTCCATAAGAAAAGCGGCAGCTGCGGCAGCAAAGGCCGGGGCTGACATAATTCTTTTAGGAAAGGGTGATTTTAAGGCAGCTTTGGGCGAAATAGTTTCTCAAGTGGAAAAAGGACATATCCCTTTGAGCCGCATAGATGAAGCCTATGCTAAAATTATGGCAGCCAAGGAAAGGGCAGGCCTGCTTAAAAAGGAAACACAAGAATCTGACGCTGATGCGGACAAAGCATATCTTGAAATAACTAACCGAATATCAGAGCAGGCTGTAACCTTGCTTAAAGACCGCAAAAATGTGCTGCCGATTCCGTTAAAAAGCAAGGTGGCCATAATTATATTCGCCCCGCAGCGTTTTGCGAACAATGCCATACAGCTTTACAAGGAATTTCTCGTAAACGGTTATGATGTTACCCAGTACTATTACAATATTGGCGTGAGAGACAAGGAACGCAGCCAGATTCTTGCAGCAGCAGCTAAGGCCGACACTTTAATAATAGGCAGCTTTCAATGGGCAGCTGCGCAAAACGCTTCGCAGAAAGACATGATAAAACAGCTATTGCGCACAGGCAAGCCGTCTGTGCTTCTTAGCCTGATGAGCCCTTATGATATGCTGAATTATCCTGAAGCAAATTGCGCAATGGTGCTATATGGAATGACTGCTCCGGCGATGTCTGCCGCAGGCAAAGCCCTTACTGGAATAATAGAGCCAAAAGGCCGCCTCCCCATTTTGCTTAAATAATTTTTGCATTATTCATCAGCAAAGCTCATTTTTTGCTTATGCTTTCAAAATAAGCTTCTTCTTGATTTTGCTCTATTGGCAATATTTTCTGTGACCATTAATAAATTTACTTATTTGCTAAAATATATTTTATATTAGTTTTTTATAATTGTATTAAATTAAAAGGATTTTGAATTTAAAATGAAAGACAATAATGTTCAGGGACAGCTTAAGCCGGAAAACTCTTCCGGCATTGATGACATAATAGCTAATAACTATGCCAAAATACAGGCGCTTAGGGAAAAAGGAATTGACCCTTTCCCGCACCGTTTTAAAATAACGCATAAATTGGCTGAAGCCAAAAAACTTGCTCCCGAAAGCCATGTTTCTGTTGCTGGACGAATTATGTTCATGCGCATTATGGGCAAAGCCAGTTTTGCCCATATAAAAGATGGCACTGCCAAAATGCAGATTTATGTGAAAAAAGATGATGTCGGCGAGGAAATGTATAATGTCTTTAAAAAACTGCTTGGCACTGGCGATTTCATAGGCGTAGAAGGAAAACTGTTCGTAACAAAGACTGGAGAACTGACCATACATGCGGAAAAGCTGACTGTTCTAGCCAAAGCAGTGCGGCCTCTGCCTGAGAAATTCCATGGCCTTACGGATCCTGAAACAAGGTATCGCGCCCGTTATCTTGATTTGCTTACAAATGAGAATACCCGAAATATTTTTATAACCCGTTCAAGAATGGTCGCGGCCATAAGGTCTGTTCTGAATGAAGAAGGCCTGTTGGAAGTGGAAACGCCTATTTTGCTGTCCCAGGCTGGCGGTGCTTCTGCCCGCCCTTTTGAGACTTTCCACAATGCCTATAAGAATAATCTCGTTATGCGCATAGCCACCGAGCTGCCGCTTAAGAAAATGCTTATCGGCGGCTTTGACGGCGCATACGAAATAGGCAGAGTTTTTCGCAATGAAGGAGTAGACACTCGCCATAATCCTGAATTTACCACTCTTGAGGCTTATAAGGCTTATTCGGATTATAATGGCATGGCAGAGCTGCTTGAGAAAATATTTGAGCGCTGCATAGAAATAATAGGCAAGGATACAGTGGAATATGACGGCAAGACCATAAACATAAAGCCTCCTTTTGACAGAGTGCGCCTGCCTGAAGCCTGGCAGAAAGCCACAGGCGAAGACATTCATAATGTGCTAAATGGCAAATCTTTTAACAGAGCGGCTCTTGTAAGCCTTGCGAAGAGGCTTAATCTGAATCTTCCGGAAGATATGCCGGCTGCCAAGCTTTTTGACAATATAATGGACGAGCTTATAGTGAATAAACTGGAACGCCCGGCTTTTATAATGGACTATCCTACGGCAATTACTCCGCTTGCCAAGTGCAAGGCTGGAGATGAAAGCATTGTTGAGCGCTTTGAATTTTTCATAGCAGGCTCTGAGCTGGCTAATGCTTATTCCGAGCTCAATGACCCTGCTGACCAGAAAGGCAGGCTTCAGGAGCAAATGCGGCAAAAGCTGGAAGAAAAAAACGGAGAGGTTGATATTCTTGACAAAGACTTTGTAGAGGCAATGGAATATGGCATGCCTCCAATGGGCGGCATAGGCATAGGAATAGACCGCCTTGCCATGATAATTACCGGCAATGCTTCAATAAGAGAAGTTATACTTTTCCCCTTGCTGAAGCCTGCTGGAAGCGAGCAGGACTGATGCCATGCCGCATAGCAGGGCTTTACTTTTCTGAATAGATTATGCAAGCTTCTTTTTTCATAGCGAAGCGCTATCTTCTCGCAAAGAGAAAAGGCCTTTTTTCCATGATTACAACCGTTATAGGCGTAGCCGGAGTAACGCTTGCGGTTGCCGCGCTTATAATAACCTTGGCTGTAATGAATGGCTTTCAGAGCGATATTAAGAAAAAGGTTATTGATGCTCAGGCTCATGTTACCATATATGGCCGTTTTGACGGAGATGAGCTGCATGATCTTAGGGATAAGATTGCTGAAAATAAAAAAACTGAGGCCTCCGCTCCCTTTGTATTAGGCCAGTCAATTCTTGCTTCCAAAGGCCGCACTGCCGGAGTAGCTGTTAAAGGCCTTAGCGCCAAACTTGAAAAGGGAATAAATAATCTGGATAAATCCCTTACATACGGCAGCTGGGATAATTTCAATCTCATTAAGGAAGGAGAGCCGCCTGCAATAGTTCTTGGAGAAGAGCTTGCCAATAATCTGGATATATGGCTTTCAGATGAGGTGGTGCTTGTTTCGCCGCAGAGCGCAGCCGGCGCAATGGGCGTGCTTCCTAAGATGAAGAAATTTAAGGTGACAGGCCTTATAAAAACAGGCTATTATGAGTTTGACAATACTATGGCTTATTGCCCCATAGAGGCTGCGGAAGACTTCTTCGGCTATTCAGGGGCTGTAACAGGCCTGGGCATAAAAATGCGGAACATAAATGATTCTCCTGAGGAAGCTGTTGCTCTTAGGGAAATGCTGGGCCGCGGCAGGGTTGTTAAAACATACGAAGACATGAACCGAAATCTGTTTGCGGCTTTGCGTCTTGAAAAATTCGTTATGGGGCTGATACTTTCCATAATAATTCTGGTAGCCACTTTTAACATAGCTTCAAACCTGCTTATGATGAGCGTGGAGAAGCTGCGGGACATAGGCATACTTCGTTCTATGGGCGCAAGTCCTTCTGTTATAAGGGGAATTTTTCTGTGGGAAGGAAATATGATAGCCCTGTCCGGCATTGCGATAGGCCTTGTCCTGGGAATAGGCATTTCCTGGTTTGTAGGCACATATCCTGTGATACAGCTGCCGTCGGATATTTATTACATAACCAAGGTGCCGGTTGACATTCGCATTTCGGATATTCTGCTTACGGCATTTGTAAGCTATGCTCTGTGCATGGCGAGCACGGTCTATCCCGCAATACGGGCCAGCCGCATAAGCCCTATGGATGCCATAAGGTACGGTTAGCGGAATTTTTAAGAAATCTTCAATTAAAAGTTGAAGGAAAATGCTTGGGGCAATAAAACAGAATATGAAACCTGAAAAAAATTTCATAGTCTATGAGCTTTAAAAGAATTATTTTAATGCTGCCAAGCACAGAATAGAGAATGCGGAAAAGCAGCAAAAGAAGCTGCGCTGTTTTAAGGTTTAGTTTCATTATGGAAAAACAGACAATTTTGGAAATAAAGGGACTTAACAAGTCTTATAAGCAAGGGCGGGAAGAAATAAAGGTGCTGGAAAACCTGGATTTCTCAATAAGGCGGGGGGAATTCGTCTCCATTGTTGGTCCTTCCGGGTCTGGCAAGTCCACTTTGCTTAACATAATAGGACTGCTTGACCATGAGTATAACGGAAAAGTCTATCTGTTCGGCGAAGATATGGGCAAGGCGGATGAGCTTCGCAAGGCGGAGCTTCGCCTTATGCACTTGGGATTTGTTTTCCAGTTTGATTCTCTGCTGCCGGAATTTACCGTAACGGAAAATATAGAAATGCCTGCAATGCTTCTTTCGCAGAAAAAGGCAAAAGAAAAAATTCCAGTTAAAAAAGAAGCTGAAGAAAAAGATGAGGGCAGCAAAACTTCGGCAGCGGAGCTTCTTAAACGCTTTAACTTAGAAGAAATTGCAGACAAATTCCCCATGGAAATTTCAGGAGGGGAAAAGCAGCGTTCCGCCATGATGCGGGCATTGAGAAATGGGCCGGAACTTCTTATAGCGGATGAGCCTACGGGCAATCTGGATCCTTCAAATTCAGAGCTTATAATGAAAGATTTGCGGCGCATAGCGGATAGCGGCACTGCCGTGATAATGGTCACGCATAATGAAAAATCCGCCTTTGAGGCAGACAGCGTGCTTCGCATGGAGAATGGCCGCCTGGAGAAAATTAAATGAAAGAAACTGTAATAGAATCTTTTGAGGTAAAGAAATTAAATGCGGAGCTGTTCATGCCTTTTACCATTTCAAGCGGCAGCCATAAAAGCCTTGCCAATGTGGCTGTTATGCTTAAAACTTCCGGCGGGGTATGCGGCTACGGAGAAGCGGCAGTAGCTACGCATATTACAGGCGAAACTGTAGAGCAGACAGAAGAAAATCTTAAAAAAGCCTGCGCTTCAATTGTAGGCCGGGATGCCGCGGATTATCTTAAAATTCTCAATTATCTGGAAGAAAGCCTGGATAAAAACCGCGCGGCTATGTCAGGCCTGGAACTTGCCGTGCTGGACCTGGCCTGCCGCCTTCAGGGCATTTCCCTGTGGCAGTACTATGGCGGCAAGGAAAATTCTGTGCGCACTGACATAACTGTTGTAATAGGCTCTGAAGAGAAAGCCAGGGATTTTATGGCTAAAACCAGGTGTCGCTTTCAGGATTTCAAAATCAAGGTGGGCATAGATTTTGACGAAGATATAAAAAGACTCATTGCTGTTAAGGAGGCTGCTCCGTCGGCAAAATTAATCATAGACGCTAATTGCGCATATTCTCCGGAAGATGCTGAGAAGTTTTTTAATGAGCTGCTGCGCAGAGGAATTAAGCCCGCACTGGTTGAGCAGCCGGTGAAAAAAGAGAATTTTGAAGGATTAAAATATCTTACGGAAAAGCTGCCGCTGGTAATATGCGCAGATGAATCCGCATATTCCCTGGATGATGTTTTTGAGCTTATACGCCGCAAATGCGTGAAAGCCGTTAATATAAAACTTACTAAACTGGGCTTTATGCGGGCCAGGGAAACATGGGCATTGGCCCGTTCTGCCGGAATTAAGCTTATGATAGGAGAAATGATGGAAAGCGAACTGTCGTCATTTGCTGCGGCGGAATTTGCCGGCGGTCTTGGCGGTTTTGATTTCATAGACCTTGATACTCCATTCTTCCTAAAAGACAGCCCTTGCCCTGCTGGAAAACTGCTTGAAAATACTGGCGTTTACCGCCTTGCTGAAATAGAGAAAGGCATTGGCATAGTGCCTGGCATATTTTAGCGGAAAGGAAAGCCGGTTTTCAGTTATATAAAATCAGTACTCTTCTTATATATAGCGAAAAAGCTGTATGCAATAAAGCATTGCCTTTTTGCTGTCAATGCTTATTTATAACATAGCCTAAAAAAAACAGGTTTCTTTATTAATATTTTTTTATACAATAATTATGAAGTACAGTTATTTTAAATTTTTTAGGAGCTGCTATGTCAAAAGAAATTGAAAAGGCAGGCGGAAATTTTCAGCCTTTTATCCCAGGCTCTACTCTGCTGCCGGAATTTACTGTAAAATCCATTCTTCTTGGCGCCATGTTCGGAATTATTTTTGGCGCGTCTACGGTTTATCTTGCCCTCAAGGCGGGACTGACTGTGTCAGCATCAATTCCAATTGCTGTGCTTGCCATTTCTTTGGGCCGCAAGCTCTTTCATACCACTATTCTTGAAAATAATATAATTCAGACAACAGGCTCTGCCGGCGAATCAATTGCCGCAGGCGTGGTGTTTACTCTGCCCGGATTCCTGTTCCTTTCTGCTGGCAGCAATGGGCCTGCTTTCTTTAATTATTGGACAATATTTACCTTGGCCATGTTCGGCGGCATACTCGGCACGCTGATGATGATTCCGCTGCGCCGTTCCCTTATTGTGCAGGAACACGGGCATCTGCCGTATCCGGAAGGAACGGCTTGCGCTTCTGTTCTGATAGCCGGGGAAAAAGGCGGTGATTTCTCAAAAACAGCTTATCAGGGGCTTGGCTTCGCATTTATTTATGCCATGCTGCAGAAGGTAATTCATGTAATTGCCGAAGCTCCAGAATGGGCGACATCTCAGGCTAATAAATTTTTCCCTTCAGCGGTCGTTAGCGGAGAGATAACTCCTGAATATATGGGAGTCGGTTATATAATAGGCCCTAAGATTGCTGGCGTGCTTGTTGCCGGCGGCGTTCTTGCCTGGCTGGGGCTCATTCCTTTGCTTGCCAGCCTCGTTCCGCCGGATGTTATTGCAGGCCAGCTTGTGAAGCTCGGAGAACTTAAGGATCTTGCGCTGCCCGGCGGCCCCGGAGGCTGGGATCCTGTTACGCATACATTTGCCAGCACAGCTTCTGCCGTTTACAAGGCTTATGTGCGCCAGATAGGCGCAGGCGCCGTAGCTGCAGGCGGTTTCATCACTTTGCTTAAAACTCTTCCTACCATAATCAGCTCTTTCAAGGGCAGTCTCGCGGCCTTGAAGAATCGCGGCCAGGAAAAGGAAAACTCCTCACGCACTGAAAGAGATCTTTCAATACTTACTGTTATCATCGGCTCTGCCGTTCTGGTGCTGCTTATAGCTCTTTTGCCTCTTATTCCCGGCAACGGCTTTTTCAGCAAGCTGCTTTTGGGCTTGCTTGTGATAGTGTTCGGATTCTTCTTTGTTACAGTTTCCAGCCGCATCGTGGGAATAATAGGTTCTTCATCAAATCCTATTTCCGGCATGACAATTGCCACAATTATGGGAACTTCGCTTATTTTCATTGCGGTGCGCTGGACTGGCATGCTGTATGAGCCTATGGTTCTTGTAGTGGGCGGGATGATCTGCATAGCCGCGGCAAATGCCGGCGCTACTTCGCAGGATTTAAAGACTGGTTATATTGTCGGGGCTACGCCCAAATATCAGCAGCTTGCGCTTTTCATTGGCGCAGTGGTTTCAGCAGCTGTTATCGGCTGGACAGTTCAGATTCTGGATACTCCGACTGCGGAAATGGCCGCTCAAGGAATAACTCATGCCATTGGCTCTGATAAATTCCCTGCACCGCAGGGAACGCTTATGGCTACGCTTATAAAAGGCCTGCTTTCATTCAATCTGGATTGGCAGTTCGTCATTGTCGGCGTATTCATTTCCATAGTGATTGAGCTTTGCGGCGTTTCCGCTCTGTCTTTCGCAGTGGGGCTTTATTTGCCTCTTTCCACCACTCTGCCTATTTTCGCTGGCGGCCTCGTGAGAGGTGCCGCAAATATGGTTGCCAAACGCAAAGGCCTTGCCGATGAAGATGCGGACCTTGGCAAAGGCAGCCTGTTCTCCACAGGCCTTGTAGCAGGAGGCGCTCTTTTCGGCGTAGTGGTTGCAATCGTTACGGTTTTCTGGCCAGCAGTTATGGATGCGCTCAACTGCCAGGCTGCCCTAGTAAAAGGCTTGGGCCAGGGCGGATATGAGCTGTTGGGAGCATTGTTCTTCCTGTTTATGGGCGGAGTGCTTTTCCGCATTGCGCTTAAACGCTAAACCATTATTTCAGGGATGCGCAAGCCATAAAGCGCATTCCTGAATTTTTATATTTAAGGTGGCTTTATGAAAAAAATCCTATTGTGCTTTTTGTCAGTTTTCCTTGCTGCTTGCGGTTCCGAAGATAAAGAAAATGCTTATATTCAGAAAACATTTATGCTCGGAGTGCCTGCGCAGATAAAAGTTTATGGCGCTACCAATGCTCAAGGCAAAATGATTGCTGATGCTGTGCTTAATGAGTGGACCCGCATTTCGGAAGAGTTTAACTATGAAGATCCGTATAGCATAACTTCAATGATTAATAAAAAAGGCACAGAGGAATGGGTTAAGGCTGATGCCGAGTATTTGGAGCTGCTGCAGGTTGCCATTGATTACAGCCGCATTACTGAAGGATCTTTTGACATAACATTTGCCCCGTTATGGCCTTTATGGCGGGATGCAGCAGCAAGCAAGAAGCTTCCGGCCCGCAAAGACATAGAGAAAGCTCTTTCGCTTATGGGGTCTGAAAATATAGAAATTGACCATTCAGAAAGGGCTGTGCGCCTGAAAAAAAAGGTTGAAATAAATTTGGGCGGCCTGTTGCGCGGTTATTGCTTTGAAAGAGCTTATAAGCTTTTGTCTAAGGCTTCCATAACATATCCGGTGGAAATGCGTCTTGGAGGCAATATGCTGGCATACGGCGGCAGCGGCTGGAAATATAATATGGTAAATACTGTAACAGGCAAAAAAATGGGCAGTTTCGTTTTTTCGCATGGCGCGGTAATATCATCTTCCGGCAGGGATGGCTTTGTGGAAATAGAGGGGGAAAAATATTCCCATATACTTGATCTCAAAACCGGATATCCTCTTAAAGATTTTTCCAGCCTTACGGTATATTTCCCGGAATTCGGCAAGGAAAATTATCTTTCATCTGCCGCCTTGGCTGTTATGGGAAAGGAAAAGGCTTTTTCTGTTCTTGGAGGCATTAAAGGCTCTGCCGCAGTATGGATTGACGGCTCTGGGGAACCTTCTTTTTTCTTAAATGACAAGAGCCAGGCCAAGTGGGAAGATCATAAGACCATTTTGGATAAGCTGGGCTTGCGGCTGAAATAATATAACAGCGTTTTATCATGCCTTATGGAAAAAATACCTGTAAGCCGAATAATTTTTTAGATTGTCTGTATATGTAAGTTAACAGTTAAATAAAAAAACCGGATTTTCATCCGGTTTTTTTATTTTATGCTCTTATGATATTATTCCTGGCATAAGTTTAAAGGTCTTTATATCCTATTTCCTCAAACTCGCCTTTTTCCTTATTTTTGCGCACATTATTCCATGGAAAGCAGCGTCCGTTCATTGCAATATATACGCCATGCGGCAGTATTTGCACGAATGAAAGGGCAGAACCGAGATTGAAAAGTCCGTCTGAAGAACCAAATTTATATGGCACCATTGCGCCCGTAAGCACTACTGTTTTATCTTGTATCCTTGGACCTAGGTATCTTGCCGTTTCAGGCATAGTGTCTGTTCCGTGAGTGATTAATATATTATTCTGTTTCGCATTATTGCATGCGTCCAGTATTTGCTTTCTGTGTTCTTCTTTCATGTATAGGCTGTCAATCATCATTAAAGTTTCAACATCTATACGAAGCCTTGAGCGTCCAAGGGTAAGCATTTCATGAATATGCGTTTCCCTAAAAAAAAGTTCGCCTTTAAGCTCATTGTATTCTTTATCAAATGTTCCGCCTGTGACAAAAAGTTTTATGCCTGTCATTTGTTTGTCCTCTATTTATAAGATTTAAAATTATCTAAAATAAGCTTGAAATCTGGGAAAAAGCGGGGCACCCATTTTTCGCAGGTAGTGAAAGTCATTATATAGCATCGCTTATTTCTATTAAGAAGAAATTTCATTATTGAACCGCCTGGCAATAGTCCTGTTTCTTCTCCGCTGTCTTTTTTCGCTCTGTAAAGCTTGCCTGGCACATTGTCTACTGTTGCAAAACGCACAAATTTATAAAATTTCTCTTCCGGCTCAAAGCATGGGGCAATGTCTGTCTGTATTGTAAAGTCCGCCCATACTGTTTTCCCTGAACAAGTGGATTCTGGCGTTTTCTGATAGCTGAAATCTGCCCTTATCAGGTTTTTTGTTATGTTTTCTGTAGTCCAGCGATAGGGTATGACCACAGTCTCGTGAGCATACTCTATCTTCTGGGCCTTGGAAACATCTGGCACATAAGGAGTTTTTGTTGCCAGGGCAGCAGTTGGAAAAAATGCTGCTGACGTTATAAAAATGATTATGTGCCAGAATGTTTTTTTCATATTTCCGCCTTAATGCTTTTTGCGTTCAGTGTTTTTATTATCTCTTGTCCATAAAGAAAGCATTGTAGCCCTTGTAAGCCATATATATATCCAGCTTGCCGGCTACTTCCTGCGGGGCATGCATTGAGAAAAGTCCTACGCCGCAGTCAACTACCTTCATGCCATAACGGGCCATGAGATAGGCTATTGTACCACCGCCACCCTGGTCAACCTTGCCGAGCTCTCCGGACTGCCAGATAACTTCGTTTTTCGCGAAGATTCTGCGTATATGGGCCATAAATTCTGCTGATGCATCGGAAGAACCGGCTTTGCCGCGGGCGCCTGTGAACTTGGTTATGCATACGCCGTGATTGATCTTTGAGGCATTTTTTGCTTCAAATGCGCTGGGGAAAAGCGGATCCATAAGAGCGTTCACGTCGGCAGAAAGCATCCAGGAATTGCTCATGGCACG
>JAILAB010000064.1 GCA_024681855.1 Elusimicrobiales bacterium | reverse complement strand
TTTTTTGTGATGGCGCGGCGCCGCATAAGCCGCATTGGCGAATAAGAAAAGAATTGTAAAAAAGCTGATAATTTTTTTCATACACTGTCTCCTTGAATATATCCCGTTAATACGGGCCTTTCAGTTAATAATAGCATATTTGATGTTTCCGGTCTGAGCGGCTTATTTTTATATAATATATTTTGTGGCAGTTAAGGGATTTATTCAAGTTTGAAGGCCCGGAGGCCTGTGGAGGTTTGTTATGGAGCTTAGCAGAAATGAAACAGAGGATCTTGCATACGCGGTAAGTCTGCTTGAAAATCCGGGTTTTCTAATAAAAACAGTAAATATTTTAGGAAAGCCTGTAGAGAACATGCTTAAGAAAATGCCTGACAGCATGGCGAAAACCGTTATGAATGTTACAGATAAGGCGCTAGGGAAAGCTGTGGATTTCGCTGCCGGAACATTTGATGACAACCGGCCTCTGCCAGCTGAGAATTTTCTTCATAAAATGAGCGTGGCAATAACAGGCGGAATATCCGGCATGATGGGCATGGGCTCTCTTGCTGTGGAACTGCCTGTAACTACAACAATAATGCTGCGCTCCATACTGGATATAGCGCGGGAGGAAGGCGAGAATCCCGCTGATCCTGAAACAAGAATGGCTGCGCTTTCTGTTTTCGCTTTGGGAGGAAGGAGCAGCAACGATGATGGTTCTGAAACCGGATATTACGCTGTGCGCGCCGCGCTTTCCGCCAGTGTTAAGGAGGCGGCTGTTTATCTTCAGAAAGCGGCCATACAGAATACTGCGGATAAAACCGCTCCGGCGCTGATACGTCTTATGACGGCAATAGCAGAGCGTTTCGGTATTACCGTAAGCCAGAAAGCCATGGCGCAGGCAGTGCCGCTTATAGGCGCAGCTGGCGGAGCAGCCATAAATACGCTGTTCATGGATCATTTCCAGGATATGGCGCGCGGTCATTTCATAGTGCGGCGGCTGGAAAGAAAATACGGTTATGACGAAATCCAGCATAAATACAATCTTATTAAGGACGAAATGCAGAAGGTAAGAAGGGATAACCGCTGAAATATCCGTAAATGCGGCTGGAAAACAGGCTGTAAAAATGCGGCTGGAACTTTTGAGGTTCATTCCGGAGAGACAGTACGGAAGCAGGGAATATAAAGAGGAATAGCAATATGGAAATTACTAAAGATATTAAGTATATAGGCGTTAATGATCACAAGGTGGACCTTTTCGAAGGCCAGTATAAAGTGCCTAACGGCATGGCTTACAATTCTTATGTCATTCTTGATGAGAAAATAGCGGTTATGGATACCGTGGACCGCAATTTCACCCATGAATGGCTGGACAATCTGGAACATGCCCTGAATGGCCGCAGGCCTGATTATCTTGTAATACAGCATATGGAGCCGGACCATTCCGCCAATATCGCCAATTTCATGAAAGCCTATCCTGAGGCTGTTATAGTTTCTTCTGCCAAAGCCTTCGCTATGATGAAGAATTTCTTCGGCACTGAATTTGAGGACCGCCGCATAGTGGTTGCCGAAGGCGGAAAACTTGAATTAGGAAGCCATGTTCTTAATTTTGTGGCTGCACCCATGGTACACTGGCCGGAGGTTATCGTTACATACGACAGCACTGACAAAGTGCTTTTCTCCGCAGACGGTTTCGGCAAATTCGGCGCACTGGACGCTGACGAGGACTGGGCCTGCGAGGCGCGCCGCTATTACATAGGAATTGTGGGCAAATACGGCGCACAGGTTCAGGCTTTGCTTAAAAAGGCCGCAGGGCTGGATATAAAAATAATCTGCCCTCTGCACGGGCCGGTTCTTACGGAAAACCTGGGTTATTACCTTAACCTTTACAATATCTGGTCTTCATACGGAGTTGAAACTGAAGGCATTATGGTGGCTTATACTTCCGTATACGGCAATACAAAACAGGCCGCTGAATATCTCGCCGAAAAGCTGAAAGAAAAAGGCTGTCCTAAAGTTGCCATTACAGACCTGGCCCGCTCGGATATGGCAGAAAATGTGGAAGATGCATTCCGCTATGGAAAGATTGTTCTTGCCACAACGACATACAATGCGGATATTTTCCCTTTTATGAAGGAATTCATAAATCATCTTACGGAGCGTACTTTCAGAAATCGTACCGTGGCTTTTATAGAGAATGGCAGCTGGGCACCGCTTGCGGCGAAAACAATGCGCAAAATGCTTGAGGGCTGCAGGAACATAACATTCCTTGAAAAGAGCGTTACAATAAAATCCGCTGTTTCCGATGAGAACAGAAAACAGCTGGATGAAATGGCTGATGAGCTATGCAGGGAGTATGTGGCACAGAACAGCGAAAAAGCCGACAAGAAAGACCTGAATGCGCTTTTCAAGATAGGATACGGGCTTTATGTTGTTACCTCAAGTGACGGCAGGAAAGACAATGGCATGATAGTGAATGCCGTTTCCCAGGTTACAAATACACCCAACCGCGTGGCAGTGACAATAAACAAGGACAATTACACTCATCATGTGGTTAAGAATACCGGGAAAATGAATCTCTGCTGCCTTTCTGAGGAGGCTCCGTTTGCCGTATTCGAGCGTTTTGGCTTCGTCAGCGGCAGAAACAAGGATAAATTTGCCGGTGAGGAGAATCTTCTCCGCTCTGACAACGGGCTTGTGTTCCTGTCAAAATACATAAATTCCTTCATGTCTCTTGATGTGGAACAGTATGTTGACCTTGGCACGCATGGAATGTTTATATGTTCCGTAAGTGAAGCCCGCGTTATAAGCGACAGACCTACAATGACTTATGACTATTATTTTGCAAATGTTAAGCCCAAACCGCAGACAGAAGGCAAAAAAGGCTGGGTGTGCAAAATATGCGGATATGTTTATGAAGGCGAAAACCTGCCGGAGGATTTTGTCTGTCCCCTGTGCAAACACGGCCCGGCCGACTTCGAGCCTTTGAAATAAAAACGGTATAAGCAGTTCATTGAAAGGTCTGTGATATATAAAATCACAGACCTTTTTTATAAATGCGCTCAGGCTTGACATTTGGTAAGTTTTGCGGTATAACAAGTGTTGATACCAAAAAATTTAATAGTATTCTGATAAGAAAATTATGTTTGCTGCTGACAAGAAAAAAATAACAAAAGGACAGTTCTTTACAAAAACTGCTTACTGGTTAAAGCCTCAGATTATTGACTTTATTAAGAATAGCAAATGCAATATCGCATACGATCCTTATGCAGGCGGCGGAGACCTTTTAAAATGTGCTCCGCTGTATGGAATCACGAGAACAAAAGGCTTGGATATAGATCCTTCACTTGGCTGGGAAATTAATGATGGGCTATATAAGATTCCGCATATTGATAATGCAATAATCATTACTAATCCGCCTTATCTTTCAAACTATTCAGCAGCAAGAAAAAAACTTCTTGGAGAGGTTAAGCATTATTTTGAAAACTCTAAGTACGATGATCTGTATCTTATTGCTCTTGCAAAAATGCTTGAAGCGCAGGATTATATTGTCGCCATTGTCCCTGAGACTTTTATTAATTCTTCTTTTTCACAAAAAAACAGGCTGCATTCTATTACAATTCTGGAAGAGAATCCTTTTAAAGATACTGATACTCCGGTCTGTGTGGTTTGTTTTGATAAACAGGAAAAGAATTTTTCTAAAGTTAAGGTATATAAAAATACAGAATCAGCACCAGATTTAGGGGGTCTTGAATCTCTTCGTCCGGTTGTGCATAAAACGCTTAAAGTTTCGTTTAATGTTATGAATGCATGGCTCGGCTTAAGAGCGGTTGACACAACAAATCCTGAAAATATGATAAGGTTTGATTTTAAGGAAAAATTTGATTATGACTGGGCAAAAGGGATAAAGACAAGCTCACGGCTGCTTTCTGTAATTGATGTTAACATTCCTTTAAAAGACAGGCAGAGATTTATTGATTTATGCAATGAAAATCTTCAGGAGTTGCGGAAACAGACTCAGGATATAATTTTATCTCCTTTTAAAGGAAATATGAGAAATGGAGTAAGACGAAGACGGCTTGATTTTTACACCGCAAGAGCAATTTTAGAAAAATCGTATTTTTGTTTAAACGGAGATATGGAAAATGAACAGCTTGGATTATTATAATGAAATACTTTGTATTTTAATGAAAGCATTAATTGTTTAATTCATCATATTTTGTATTTTATTGTCAGCGGTTTTTTTTACTTTTTATATTTGAATCAGTTGTATTTTTGTTTACATGTTTAGGGGGAATATACAATGAAAATTATTCATCTTTCGGATCTTCATATAGGCAAGAAGGTTCATAATGTTTCAATGCTGCCGGACCAGCGGCATATTCTGTCGCAGATTCTTGAAATTGCCGCGGAGCACATGCCGCAGGCCGTGCTTATAGCCGGAGATATTTATGATCAGTCTGTGCCTTCCGCTGATGCGGTTGCTTTGTTTGATTTTTTTCTTAACAGCCTTTCTGCGCTGCTTTCAAAGTACGGCGGCAGCATTTTCATTATAAGCGGCAATCATGACTCGCCGGAAAGAATAGCCTTCGGCGGCGGAATAATGGCAGGCAGCGGGGTTTACATATCCCCTGTTTACAATGGTGACATAAAGCCGGTTGTGCTGAAAGATGAATACGGGGACATAGCGTTTTATATGCTGCCGTTTGTGCGTCTTCCGGAATTCCGTCATGCGCTTGCGGCAGCTGGAAATGAGGCTGTGAAGAATGGGGACAGCCTGGCGGCTGAAAACAATGCTTCGGATAATTCTGAAGACCCGGAAATAAAAACTTATGACGATGCCGTGCGCGCAGCCATTTCACGGATGAATATAAATCCGGAATGCCGCAATATACTGATTACGCATCAGTTCGTAACCGGCGCACAGCGCTGCGAATCCGAAGATATTATTTCAGTCGGAGGCGCTGACAATGTTGACGCATCCGTTTTCGCCCCTTTTGACTATGTGGCGCTTGGTCATCTGCATGGCCCGCAGAATGCCGGCAGTCCAAAAATACGCTACTGCGGCACGCCGCTGAAATATTCATTTTCCGAAAAAGACCATATAAAAACTGTTACGCTTTTGGATATAGGCGATAAAGAGGCAGGGAAATGTGCTGAAATTTTGATAAAAGAGCTTCCGCTTAAGCCATTGCATGATATGCGGGAAATACGGGGAAAATACAGCGACATAATGCTGCGTGAAAATTATGAGAATACTGACACAAATGACTATGTGCGTATAATTCTTACTGATGAGAATTTCATTCCTTATGGAATGCCCCTTCTGCGCACAGTTTATCCTAATGCCATGCTGCTTGACTATGACAATGAGCGGACAAAAAATAATGCGGAAATGAAATCCGCTGAAAATGCGCGCGGAAAAAGCAATATGGATTTGCTGGATGAACTGTACAAAATGATTAATGGCAAGGAAATGAGCAAGGAACAGCGTGAATTTGCCAGTGAAATATTTGAGGAAATAAGCGGAAATCAAAAGGAGGTTAAATAATGAGACCTGTAAAACTTATAATGTCTGCATTCTGTTCTTATAAAGACAGGCAGGAAATAGATTTTTCAAAATTAGGCGGCAATGGAATTTACCTTATTGCTGGCGACACTGGCGCTGGCAAGACAACGATATTTGATGCAATATGCTATGCCTTGTACGGCAGCCCCAGCGGAGAGACTCGCAGTGATAAAATGCTGCGCTCAAATTATGCCGGTATTGAAGATGAAACATTTGTGGATCTGGAATTTGAGCACAGAGGGCGAAATTACCGCATAAAGCGCAGCCCTGGAGGGCATAAAAAGCAGAAAAAAAACGGAACATATACAAAAGAGCAGGACGGCTATGTTAATTTTTCCTTTACGGATCATGGCGAAGAGAAAACAATATCAGAAAAAGAAAAAATAAAAACTAAAATCAATGAAATGCTCGGAATGGATGAAAGACAGTTCCGGCAGATAGTCATGCTTGCGCAAGGCAATTTCCAGAAACTTCTTCTTTCCGAGACAAAAGAAAGACAGAAAATATTGCGGGAAATTTTCGGCACTGGCATATATGCCGAATTTCAGGAAAAAATTAAGGAAAAAATTAAAACAATAAAAGATCAGTTTAATTTATCATTTGAAAAAGCGAAAGGATATGTTAATGATATAAATTGCGATGATAAATATGAGGAACTCTCAAAAGAGGCGAAAGAGGCTAGGGAAAAAATAAATCTCAGTGCTGATATTCCGGGCCTTATAATGCGAATAATAGCCCGGGACAAAAAAGAATCGGAAGCTGCAGAACATAGCAGCAATGATTTGCAGGCCAGGCTGGAAAAAAAGAATGATGAAATAGGAAAACTTAAAAATCTTATTGAGACCAAGAAGAAATATAATTCCGCAAAACAAAAACTAAATCAGGAGAATATTCTTTTTGAAGAAGCAAAAAAAAGCCTGGAAAATGCCGTGAGCAATAAGCCTGAAATAAAGAATCTTGACAAACAGGCAAATGCCATAGAGCATGATATGCAAAAATATGGAGAAATGCAGAATTTATTAGAAAGATTGTCTGTAAAACAGGGAGAGATTGAACAAAACAATCATTCTTTTGACAAAAAAGAAAAGAACTTGAAAGAACTTGAAGTCAGGCTGGAAAATTTGAAAAAAGAGCAGGATTTCTTATCAGATTCTGAAGCAAAAGTTATATTGAATGAAAATAAAAAGAAGGAAATTGAAGAAAAGCAAAGGAACATTGAAAATTTGCGAAAAGACCTTCTTGGCCTGGACAAGATTAAAATAAATTCCGAAAATTTAAACAAAGAACTGTCCCTTCTGGAAAAAACATTCCGTCAAAAGGATAATGAGGCTCAGACATTGCGGCAGGCTTTTTTTGCCGGTTATGCGGGCATTTTGTCTGAAATGCTGGAAGACGGACAGCCTTGCCCTGTATGCGGTTCTTCAGAGCATCCTAAAAAAGCTGTGAAAGAGGGGAATGTTCCAGATGAGAAAACAGTCAGCAGGGCAGAAAAAGAATCTAAAGATCTATATGAGAAAGTAAGCGCCAAAAGGGAGGCTTTTGCTAAAATCCAGGCAGAACTGATTGCGGCAAAAAATGAAGCTGAAAAGAAAATAAGGGAATTTATTGGCAGCTTTAGCATAGAAGTAGCCTCAAAGGAGGCGGAAAAACGCAAAGATGTTTTGGATAAGCAGCTGCTTGATGTGGAAGCCAGCATAAAAAATGAGAAAAAACGTTTGGCCAGGATGAAAGAATTAAAAGTATTAATTCCAAACAGTGAAAATGAAAAAAAGGCCATGGAGGCTGAAATTTCTTTGCTTAAACAAGTTATTGCCGCTCTAAATGCTGATATTGAAAATATAATTCGTCAGGCTGATGAAATAAAAAAAGGCCTTAAATATCCGGATAAATCATCTGCCGAAAAAGCGATGGATTGTATCAGAAAGAAAAAAAATAAAATTGAAAAGGAAATAGAAACGGCACAAAAAAAACATGATGCCATAAAAGAGGAAATAAACCGTCTGGAAGGGCAAATTGAAGAAAACCAAAGAGATTTTTCTGGCAATGAGGAAAAAGAACTGCAGGAGGCCGCAAAGCAAAAAGCAGAACTGCAAAAAGGAGTAAATACAGCCATAGAGCTTCGTTCTTTCATAAACGGCAGAATATTGCAGAATGAAAAGACACTTAAGAATGTAAAATCAGAATTTGCCCATGCGCAAGAATTGCATGAGAAATATGCTTGGGCGGAAGCTTTGTCAAAAACTGCAAACGGTGATGTGAACGGGCAAAGTAAAATAACATTGGAAACATACGCTCTCATGAGCTATTTTGACATGGCCTTGGCCAAGGCAAATGTAAATATGCTTCAAATGACATACGGAAAATTAGAGCTTAAACGCAGCGATGCTGCTTCGAGCAATGCAAAGTCGGGACTTGATTTAAGCGTAATTGACCATTATAACGGCACTGAGCGCAGCGTTAATAGTTTGTCCGGAGGGGAAACATTTATGGCATCTCTTTCTTTGGCTTTGGGCCTTTCTGAAGTAATACAGGAATATGCCGGAGGCATTCAGACTGACACGCTGTTTGTGGATGAGGGGTTTGGATCCCTAGATGATTCTGCCTTGGAGAATGCAAAAAGAATACTTATGGAGCTTGCTAAAGGAAACAGGCTGGTAGGCATAATATCGCATGTTTCAGCCTTAAAACACAGCATAGAGCATAAAATAATCGTGTCAAAAGACAGGTTTGGCAGTAGCATTGCCAAGGTTGAAGCATAGCTGCTTGTTCAATTTAGGCTCTTTTAAAGAAAAGTATTGATACAATGTAATTATAAAGGACGAAATATTACTGCGTCGGACTGAACTTGTTTTATGGCCTCTTTAAGCCGTAGAGATGCTGAATTTATTTAAGGAATCTTTACGGTTTAATGAGATTGTGACACAAGTTCAGCACTGAGAAACCCATTGTATTGCATTTATAAAGCATGTCCTATCAATGCTTTCATTTAACAGAGCCTTATGAAAATAATTTTGAGAAATTTAACTTAATGCGCAGCAAGGAAATGCTGATGTTATTTATTTAGAATGCAGTGTTTATATTTAGAGCAAGAGCATATCCGCAGAGATTTTTGGAGCATATATCTGTTTTTGTTTTTATCTTTTGTTATAATTAAATTATTAAAGCCCCTAAAGGTATTTATGCCTTGCGGGCTTATTTTACAGGAGATATGACATGGGAAAATTTGTTGAATGTGTGCCTAATTTCAGCGAAGGCCGTGACCTAGCTAAGATAAATAAGATTGTGGATGCCGCGCGAGGCGTGCCTGGCGTGCTTATAATGGACGTTGAGAAAGATGCCGATCACAATCGCACTGTTCTGACATTCATTGCCCCTGTTGAAACAGCTTCCGAAGCAATGTTTGCCGTTACCAAAAAGGCTGCGGAACTGATAGATTTGAACTTCCACAAGGGAGAACATCCGCGCATGGGCGCAACCGATGTTGCGCCATTCATTCCGATAATGGATACTACGGTGGAAGAATGCATAAAGCTTGCCGAAATAACTGGCGAGAGAATAGGCCGCGAACTGAATATCCCGGTTTATCTGTATGATTGCGCGGCCAAGCGCGAGGAACGCCGCAATTTGGCAAAAGTGCGCAAGGGCCAATTCGAGGGCCTGCGCGAAATTATCGGCAAGGACGAAGCCCATATTCCTGATTTCGGGCCGAATCATATTCATCCTACTGCTGGAGCAATTGCCGTAGGCGCCAGGCATCAGATTGTGAATTTCAACATAAACCTTGATACCGAAGACATGGACTTCGCTAAGGCGCTTACGCGCAAGATACGAGCTTCTTCCGGAGGACTGCCTTGCGTGCGCGGCAAGGAAATACATCTTGAATCCAAGCATCAGGCTCAGATTTCAACTGTTATAACAGATTATCATACCACTTCCATTAAGAGGCTTTTAGATGAAGTAAATAAGGAAATAGATCCTAAGAACATTCATATAACTGATACTGAGCTGATAGGCCTTACAACGCAGGATGCTCTTACCGACTATGTTACTGAAAGCCTGAATGTATCCTGCTTTAACAAGGAAGAGCAGGTGCTGGAGACCAAGCTGCTAAAACTGCTTGGCAGCTGGCAGGCAGGCGCAAATTCTGTAGTGGATGCTCTTGCCAGCGATGATCCCACCCCTGGCGGCGGCTCAGCCGGTGCATTAAGCGGAGCAATGGGTTGCGCTTTGGGGCAGATGGCCATAGGCGTGAGCCTGCGCAGCAAAAAACTCGTAGAGGCAAACAGGCCTGTGCTTACTGAGCTTTGTTCCAGGCTTATTGAACATAAGGCCATGCTTCAGAAACTGGTTGCAGATGATTCAGCCTCTTATGATTTGTTCACTGAAGCCAGAAAGCTTCCAAAAGAAAATCCTGAAAGAAAAATAAAGATGCAGGCTGCTTTGAAATATGCCGCAGAAGTGCCGCTGAAAACAGCAAAGCTGGCTTCGGAAGCCCTTGCCGGACTTAAACTTTGCGAAAGCAAAATCGTTTCAGCAGTAAGGTCTGATTACAAGAGCGCGGAATATGAGCTGCAGGCTGCTGTGAAATGCGCTGCTGAGAATGTTTACATAAATGCCGATTCTCTTGAAGACAAGGAACTTGCTGAAAAGCTTAAGGCAGAGGTAAACGGCTATCTGGCTTTGGCTAAGTAAGAATGCCTTTGGCAAAGTGCCATTGTTATTCTAGCGCTAATTAAGTAATAAGATGCCGTTTCCGCAGCAGGCAGCCGTCAGTTTCATAAGAGACAGTATTAGGGAATATTCTGCCCGCAGGCTGCCTTTTTCCTTTTTGAAGCAGCAGTCTGAATATGACAGATGCCCGGAGGCAATTCTGCGGGAGATTTTAAGCCCTGACATGTTGGGGCTGTCAATGCTGTTTATTCCTGGCGAATATGGCGGCATGGAGCTTGGCCTTGCAGGCCTTTGCGCCGCATGCGAGGAGCTTGGCCGGGCAGATCTTGGCATTGCCACCGGCGCGATGGCATCAATGCTTGCGGCAATTCCTGTTTTTGAAAGCGGCACGCATGAGCAGAAAAAACGCATGTCCGTCCGCATTAGGGAAGGCGCTCTGATAGGCGCTTTTGCCGCAACTGAATCCCATGGCGGCTCATCCATGGCCCAGCTTGCCGCAAAGGCCTCCCGTTTTATTAAAAACGGCAATGCTGCCTATTACAGAATAAGCGGCGCAAAGCAGTGGATAACCAATGCCGGCATAGCGGATTTTTATGTTGTGCTGGCTTCAGCTCCCGGCGGGCCATCTTTTTTTATTCTGAATAAAACATCTGACGGCTTAAAATCAGGCATTCATGAGCGCAAGCATGGACTTAATCTTTCCGACACAGCCTCGCTTTACATTGACAATGCGGAAATTCCTGAAAAAAATCTTATAGGCATGGAGGAAGGTCATGGCCTTGCTCAGGCCATGCGGGCTTTTGACATAAGCAGAATAGGCGTAGGTGCCGCTGCCCTTGGCGCTGCTGAAACCGCCCTTGCTGAGGCGGCAGCCTATGGGCTTGCAAGAAACGGCGGCAATGCCTCTGCAGGAAGCCTTGCCGATAATCCGGCTTATATGAACAGCCTGATAATTCCATTCTTTGCAAGGATGGAAGCCGTCCGCTTTTATCTTGAATCCTTATTCCTTTTTAGCCATTTATCTGCTGAAACCGCTTTCAGCTCTAGCAGCATTTATGGCGATGCTTATGCTAAGTTATCTGCGGAAGCTGCCATAATTAAATCTTTTGCGGCTGAATCCTGCCTGGAGGCCTGTTCTGCGGCAGCCAGGGCATGCGGCGGGGCAGGCCTCAGCCGTGATTTCCCAGTTGGCAAACGCCTTGCGGACTGCCGCTCACTGCTGATTTATGAAGGCCCGTGCGAAATTCTGAAGCTGTCAGCCTGCCGCAGCCGCTGGCAGGAAATGCTTAAAACCGGCTGGAATTATTATCTTTCCAAGGCTGAACTTATCGGCTCATCTGCGGAAAGCGGCTGCGATATTTCCTCTGTCTCGTTAAAGCTGCTTACGGAAATTCTTGCCGCATGCCGCGCGCATAAGCTTACAAGGAATAAGTATGCCAGCCTTAAGCTGGGCGAGCTTATATCTTGGGCGGAAATGTCTGCTTATTTCTCTTTCATTGCGGGCGGTCTGTCTGCTAAAGGCGATAGCATTGCTTGCCAGCTTTCATGCCTGTCAGCCTCCATGCCATTGGATATTTCAGGAACGCAGGCTCTTGCGCGTATTTTTGCCCGTCAGGCCTTGATGAAACTTTTCTCTGAAGGCAGCGCTCTGCTTGCAGGGCTTAGCCCGGAAATTTGCGGTAAGCTGAGCTTGCCTGATATGAATAAAATATTAAAGCTATGTGAAGGCAATTCCTCCGACTTTGATGTTGCCGCTGAATCTATAAGAAAATATGTCTCTGGAGGCGGATTGTGAAAGCGCATGTTCTTTTTCCGTCTTATGCTTTAAGCCTTTCTGCCGGTAATGAGGATTCTTTGGCTGCCAGGAAGGCAATGTCTTTTGCTCATGAGCTTAAGAGTCATTGCTCATGCCGGATCTCCGCCGTTTCTCTCGGCAGTGATTTTGGCGGCGGCATTGTCCCGTCAGCGCTTGCCAGCTGCGCAAGCGAAGGAATTTATTTGCTCTGCCCTGAATGTTTTGCTTCCGCAAGCGGCAATAATTGCAGCGGCCATCAAATGCCGCATTATTTTCTCAATGATTTTTCATTGCAAGCGGAATTACTGCTTATGGTTAAGCTCATAGGCAGGCTTGGCAAGGCAGACATACTGATTTCCGCATATCCTCCAGATTTTACAAAGGCTTTAGCTGAAAAAATTAATCTTCCTGTTGTAATGAGGAAAGATTTTGAAATATGCGGCGGCACTATTTTAAGCAAGGATGGCGGCCATGCACAGGAGATAAGTCTGCCAGCGGTTCTATGCGCAGCGTCCAGCGCGTTAGCTGATAAGCGTTCTGATGCAGAAGAGCCTTTTTTCAAGAATTTTGGCGGCTTAATGGGAATAAAAGACTTAAAGGCCGCATATAGCAAGCCTTTCTATATGTGGTCTGCGGAAGACATCGGCCTTAACCTTAATTCATTTCTTAACGGGCATTTAAGCATTTCTTCTGAAACAATGGATTCCTGTTTAGCCATTCATAAGCCTTTAAGTGAAATAAATTTATCTGCATCGCGGAAAGGCTGTATCGCGGAGGCTTTGCCGCCGGAAAAGACAGCCGAGATCATTTATGATATTTTGAAAAGCCTTTCTCCCGAAGAGATTATTTTAGGCGGAGGCCGCGGCCTTAATTCGGAAGGATTTGAGCTGCTTAAGGCCTTGGCTGGGCGCATAGGCTGCCGCATGGCTGCCACGAGGCCTGCGGCAGAGATGTTTATGCTGCCTGAAGGCTCCGTCGCCGGGGCATCAGGCAGGCCAATGCGCGCGGATTTATATGCCGCATTTGGAATTTCCGGTGCCCCGCTGCATATATGCGGAATCCGTTCCCGCCGCATAATAGCTGTTAATACGGATTCCGAAGCGTCTATTTTCGGCATATCTGCGCGAGGTTTCGCATGTGATGCCAATGCTGTTATTAATTTTCTTATTGCCAAGTTTGCCAATAAATCAGTCAAAGAGGAAACCTCTATTTCAGGCAGTTTTGGCATGGGCTCAAAAGATATTGCTGGCAAAAATTCCAGCTTTTCTAATTGCATGGCTAATGAAAATAATGGAAAGGGCTATGCTAATGGAGACATGTCATGAGGCTGCTTCATAAGCTGCTTATTCTCCTCTTTTGCGCCGTTATGATTCCAATAGGCCTGGCGGCTTTTTTTCTGTCGTCTTATAGGGCGCAGGCGCGCAATAGCGTAATGACCTTGCAGAAAAATGTCGTGCAGCTGTCCGCTCTCATGGCGGAACGCGAAATGCAGGATCTTTCCCGCCGCTTTGATCGCATGGAAATACCTGATTCCGGGCATATCTCTAGGGAAGATCTTTTTTCCATTATTGGCAAAAATCCGGAATTTCTTTTTTTTGCTTTGGCCGACAGACAGGGCAATGCTTTGCAAAGCGGAGGAGATCCAGAGTTTGTCAGGCTTTTTGGCAATGCCAGCCCGGAGGGGGATAGTTTATTTCTTGAAGCTCGCCGCACAGGCCGGCCTGCCGCCGGGGATTTTGAAAATATGTTCAATATCCCAGCCTGCCGCATAGTGTATCCTTTCGGTTCAGATAGATATATTTTTGCAATTGTCAGCCTGCGCGACTTGGCAGATAAGCTGGAGCAGCAGAAGCTTGCTTCTGGCGGACTGCTTCTTGCGGACAATGATGGAAATTCAATATTGTTTGCGCAGGCTTTGGAAAAATTCTCCAAAGATACCATAAAAGCCATGACGGAGGCCGAAGGCCTTATGCGCGTTTATGGAGAGAATGGCTCAAGATTGTATATAGTATTTTCGGAACCTGTGCGCGGCACTAATCTGCGGCTTATAGCTGTGAGGGAAGAGGCGGAAGCTTTTGCTTCTCTTAACCGCATGAGCTGGTTAATGGCTTTCCTTGCTCTGGCCGTAGCGACAGCGCTGTATTTCTCTGCATTGTTTTTTGCCAGGAAGGCAGGGCAGCCGCTTGAAGCGCTTGTAAGCGCATCAAAGCGCATTGCCATTGAAGATTTTAAAACGCCTATTTCTGTGCATTCTGAATTTAAGGAATTATCTGATTTAATAGATTCTTTCAATGTGATGATGAAGGAATTGCAGCGCTATCATGGCATACATCTTGAAAAAATATTTGAAGAGAAGCATAAGCTGGAGCTGTTAATAAGCCTGATAAGCGATGGCATTATCTTTTGCGGTTTAGACGGCTCTCTAATGTATGCAAATGATGCCGCGATGAAAATATTGAATGGCGGAGATAAAGAGCTTCCCCCAGAGGAACGGCAGAAAAAAATACTTTCGCTTTTTCAAAAAACTTCTTCAGAAGAAAAAATTATAAATGTTTCTTATGAGGATGAGGAAAAATGCTATGCTGTAAATGCCAGGCCTGTGTATGCCAAAACGGAAGCCCAGTCCGTTTTTATTACGCTTCATGACATAACGCTTGAAAGGGAGCTGCGGCGCATAAAGGAAG
Source organism: Elusimicrobiales bacterium (assembly GCA_024681855.1). GTDB lineage: Bacteria > Elusimicrobiota > Elusimicrobia > Elusimicrobiales > UBA9959 > CACZRG01. Next base: position 53,009 of record JAILAB010000064.1, on the reverse strand, counting down.
ATTTTTTCAGCTCTGCGGCTCATGACTTGCGTGCGCCTCTTCTGTCCATGCAAGGTTATGTGAAACTGCTTGAGTATGCCGTTAAGGAAAAGAAAGAAAAGGAATATGTGGCTAACCTTAATGATTCATCAAAAAGGCTTTTTGCTCTTATTGAGAATATTCTTGATTTCTCAAGGCTTGATTCAGGCAGCTTTAGCGCCAATCCGCAGAAAATCTGCCTTGATGATTTCTTTAATGAAGCCGCCAGGCTTTTTGAGCCTGTTTTTTCGGAGCATGGCATATCATTTTCCTATGAGAACCGCATGCCTCCTGGGCATATTTTTGAAGCAGACCCGGATCTTTTAAGAAGGGTTACTGATAATCTGCTTTCTAATGCTGTTAAATTTACGCCTGAAGGGGGAAGCGTATCATTCATTGCGGAAGAGGCTTCTGCTGATCTTGTGCGCATGGCGGAAGCTGAAATCAGCGGAAACATTGCGGAACGGCCGGCTGAGCGTAAAGACATAAGGCTTCTCTTTACCGTGAAGGACAGCGGTCCCGGCATACCAGAAAATAAGCTTAAAGAAATATTTGAAAAATACCGTCAGCTTGGAAACCGCCGCGGCAAAGGTTTCGGCCTGGGGCTTGCCATATGCAAAAAAATTGTAGAGCTTCACGGAGGATTTATATGGGCGGATTCAGGCAAGGGGGCAGCATTCCATTTTATTATATAATGGGATAATAAGTTATGACATTGTTTTGGAGAATGGTTCTTGCTCATCTGCTTGCGGATTTTACCCTGCAGTTCAGCTTCGTGGCTAAATGGAAACGTGAAAAATGGTTTGGCATGCCTCTTCATTGCCTTACGCATTTTTTCACGCTCATTGTTCTTACATGGCCATTTCTTGGCCAAAACTGGGCTTTCGGAATTAAGGGCTGGGTTGCTTGCGCCATTATAACCATAATACATTATGTTATAGACATAGCAAGGGTTTTTGCCATAAGACAGCTGCGTTTGAGGGATGGCCTTGCTCTGCTGGCCTTGGACCAGATTCTGCATTATGCTGTTCTGTTCATGTTTTATGCGCCTGTATCTGTTTTGCCCGGCCAGGAAATTATTGCATCCAAATGGTTCATTATTTTCTCACTGTTTGTGCTGGCTTCGCATGCTTCTTCAGTTCTTATTTATTACTTTGATAAGGAAATAGATTCTAAAATTGTCTTTCCTTCTTTAGGAGAACAGTATTTTCTTATAGCTGAAAGAATGGTTCTTATGCTGTTCTTCTTTCTTCCAGGCATATTTTGGATGCCTTTTGCTTTTTTATGGAGCGTTCAGATGATTATGATTAAGGCATATAGGGTAATAGACATAAGCATGACAGGCGCTATCATAAGTTTTCTCGTATCAATCGTATGCGGCACTGCAGGACGAATAGCCTTTTATGGCCATTTTTAATTTATGCTCGTATTTTGCCTTTCTGTTTCCTAAATCATTGAAAAATATAATATATTATTTATATGCAGGATAGGGACATACGTAATGTGCGTTTTGCGGTCATAGACACTGAAACAACTGGAGTGTCAGCGAGAGTGGATCGCGTATGTGAGGTTGCGGGGCTGATTGCTAAAGGATTTAATGAAATTTCATCATTTTCCTGGCTGGTTAATCCCGAAAGACCCATGCCTTTCGCGGCTCAGCAGATTCACGGAATAAGCGATGAAATGCTTGCCGGCAAGCCGGTTTTTGCTGAAATTGCTGCGCCTTTTCTCAGCAATATAGAAAATACTGTTATAGTGGGCCATAATGTGTGCTTTGACATAAGCATGCTGGAAATGGAGCTTGGCCGCATAGGCCTGCATTTCCCAAAGCTGCCTGTAATAGACACTTTAATTTTGGCAAGAAAAAGCAAACTTTTTACAACGAACAGGCTGGGAAACATTGCTGAGGAGCTTAAAATTGAGAATAAAGGCTGGCACCGCGCATTGAATGATGTGAGGGTAACTCAGCAGATAATGTATTTTTTCATAAGGAAAATACAAAAAGAGAAAGGAAATTGCACATTTAATGAAATTCATAAATTGAGCGGAGGAAAGTATGTCAAGTGAACATGAACATGAGGAACGAGAGGAAGATCTTGTCGTAAGCCTTGGCGGAGACATAAGCCTGGATGTCCTTGAAGACGTGGCTTTGGGAGCTGAAGTGTCAGTTCCGGCTGCAATGCTTAAGAATGTTGAGGCCCGCAGGGCGAAGCTGGAAAAGCTTCTTGACTCTGGCAAAACTATGTATGGCATAAACACCGGTTTCGGTCATTTGGCAAGCCAGAAAATTTCTCGTGAGAATCTGAAGGATCTTCAGATAAATCTTATCAGAAGCCATTCCTGCGGCGTAGGCGAGCCTCTGTCCCCAGAAGAAGCAAGGGCTCTCATGTTCGCCAGAGTTTATGAGCTTGCGAGGGGCAATTCAGGCGTGCGTCCCATTGTTGTTGAAACACTGGTTAACATGCTCAATAAAAATGTCATACCTTTTATTCCCCGCAAAGGCTCTGTGGGCGCAAGCGGAGATCTGGCCCCTTCGGCTCACATGGCTTTGGTAATGATTGGGGAAGGCATTGCATGCATCGGCGGAGATGAAGGAGACTTTGAGTGGAAGCCTGGCGCTGAAATAATGAAGGAAGCCGGCATAAATCCTATTGAGCTTGCGGAAAAAGAAGGCCTTGCGCTTATAAACGGCACGCAGGCTATGAAAGCCGTAGGCGGCCTTGCGCTGCAGGAAGCAATGAACCTTGCCGTTAATTCGCTTACCATCGGTGCAATGACGGTAGAGGCATTAAAAGGCACTCCTACAGCTTTTGACAAGAGAATACATGACCTTAAGCCGCATGAGGGCCAGAAATTTGCAGCTGAAATGCTGCGCAATCTCTTAATGGATAGCGAAATACGGAAGTCCCATGCTGAAAATGATGACAGGGTTCAAGATCCTTATTGTCTTCGCTGCATGCCTCAGGCCATAGGCGCTGTTTTGGATACAATTTCCAATTCAATGGAAACATTTGAGACGGAGCTTCAGAGCGTAACAGATAATCCGCTGGTTGTTGATTCTGAAGACATTGAAGGCGGAGTTGACATTCTTTCAGGCGGTAATTTCCATGGTCAGCCGCTTTCATTTGCTGCTGATTTCGCATGCATTGCCCTTACGGCGCTTGGCAATATGTCTGAGCGGCGCATTTCCCAGATGGTTAGCAATTTCAAGATACTGCCGCCTTTCCTTGCCCGCAATCCTGGCCTTGAATCAGGTTTTATGATCGCCCATGTCACGGCGGCGGCTTTATGCAATGAGAACAAGGTTCTCTGCCATCCTGCCAGCGCTGATTCCATTCCTACTTCCGCAAATCAGGAAGATTTTGTCAGCATGGGCATGAATGCCGCTAATAAGCTTGCTGAAATTGTTAAGAACACTGCCAGAATTCTTGCTATTGAGGCTCTTGCCGCGGCTGAGGGCATTGAATATCACCGTCCTCTGAAATCCAGCCCGCAGCTGGAAAAAACTCTAGCTTTCATAAGGCAGACAGCTCCTGCATTTAAAGGAGATGAGCAATTCAGCTCAAAGATTGAAAATCTTTCAATGTATCTTTCTGACTTTGAGCTTGACGAGCTGTAATTATCAAAACATATCAGTTAAAGGAGAATAATATGTCTAGAACAGTAAGTGCGCCACGAGGAAATAAGCTTACATGCAAGGGCTGGCAGCAGGAAGCGGCCATGCGCATGCTAATGAATAATCTGGACCCGGAGGTTGCCGAACATCCTGATGAACTTATCGTTTACGGCGGACGCGGAAAGGCGGCCAGAAACTGGGAATGTTTTGATGCCATAATAGAATCGCTTAAAAAACTGGAAGGAGATGAAACGCTTCTTATTCAGTCCGGCAAGCCAGTCGGCGTGCTGCGCACGCATGAATATAGCCCCAGGGTTCTTATTGCCAATTCCAATCTTGTTGGAAACTGGGCAAACTGGGAAGTTTTCAATGAATTGGATAAAAAAGGCCTTATGATGTATGGGCAGATGACTGCCGGTTCATGGATTTATATCGGCGCTCAGGGCATATTGCAGGGTACCTATGAAACTTTTGCCGAATGTGCGAGAAAACATTTCAACAGTGATCTGCGCGGAAAGCTGGTTGTCAGCGGCGGTCTCGGCGGAATGAGCGGCGCTCAGCCTCTTGCTGTTACTATGAATGGCGGCGTTGCGATAATTGTAGAAGCTGATGAAAGCCGCATACAGAAGCGCCTTGACACAAAATATGTGAATATTAAATGCACAGACTTGGATGAGGCTCTTGAGCTGGCCGGCAAGGCCGTTAAAGCCCGCCAGGCCCTTTCAATAGGGCTTTTAGGCAACTGCGCTGAAGTGCTGCCTGAAATGGTCAGGAGAGGCGTTAAGGTTGATGTCCTTACCGACCAGACCTCTGCTCATGATCCTTTGCGCGGATATATACCTAAAGGATATTCTGTTAAGCAGGCTGCTGAGCTTCGCGCCAAAGACCCTGAAAAGTATGTAAAGCTGTCAATGGAATCTATTGCCGTTCATGTGGAAGCTATGCTTGCTCTTCAGAAAGCCGGCGCTGCCACATTTGACTATGGCAATAATATACGCACGATGGCTTTCAGGCAGGGAGTTAAGAATGCCTATGATTTTCCAGGTTTTGTGCCTGCCTATATACGCCCGATGTTTTGCGAAGGCAAAGGCCCGTTCCGCTGGGCGGCTCTTTCGGGAGATCCAAAGGACATTGAGGTTACCGACAAGGCCCTGAAGGAGCTGTTCCCGAATAATAAGCATTTATGCAATTGGCTTGATATGGCCGAAAAGCAAGTTCATTATCAGGGCCTGCCCAGCCGAATATGCTGGCTGGGGTATGGCGAAAGGCATATAGCAGGTCTGCGCTTCAACGAGCTTGTGAAGGAAGGAAAAATATCTGCGCCAATAGTAATAGGCCGCGATCATCTGGATTCAGGCTCCGTGGCAAGCCCGTTCCGCGAGACGGAAGCCATGAAGGACGGTTCCGATGCGGTTGCGGATTGGCCTATACTGAATGCTCTTGTGAATACGGCTTCCGGCGCCAGCTGGGTTTCATTCCATCATGGCGGCGGAGTTGGCATGGGATATTCCTTGCATGCCGGTCAGGTTACTGTTGCGGATGGCAGCAAGGAAATGGCTGACCGCCTGGACCGGGTGCTAAGCAATGACCCGGCTATGGGTGTCATACGCCATGCGGATGCCGGCTATGAGGCTGCTAAAACCTTCGCCAAGGAAAAAGGCGTTAAAATACCGATGAATAAGTAATTTAACTGCTTTTTCACCATAAAGAAAGCTTTATGTAAAAAAAACGGTTGCTGTCCTTAAGCGGCAGCCGTTTTTTTTGTATACTTTTTCTATTGCTATGAGGATTATCCGTTTTCTGCCGCTTGCCTTTATTCTTCTGTTATGTATTTCAGGCTATGCCATGGCTGACATGACTAAGGAAGAGATCAAGAAGGCAAATGCTGAGCTGCGGCAAATGGCTAGGGAAGATAATAAAATAAGCAAAATGATTGAATTTGGCTCTTATTCTTCTTCCCCGCAGATGCCTTCTGCTCCGATAACATGGATAATACTTGATAAGAAAAAAGACGGCTCAATGCTTCTTTTAAGTCTGTATGGCCTTGACACTCAGCAATACCATTATCGCTTTAAATCATTAACCTGGAAGGAAAGCTATATCCGTTCATGGCTGAATGGCACTTTTTTTGACACAGCTTTTAGTCCTGAGGAAAAAAAGAGGGTCATGGAAACGGTTCGGGACAATAAGAATAATCCGCTATATTTTACGGAAGGGGGGGAAGAAACAGCAGACAAAGTTTTTCTGCTAAGCATAGATGAGTATGAAAAATACAGCCGTAAAATACCTCAAAAAACATTTAATACCCCATACGCTGCCCTTTTGAAATATCCTAGCTTGGGAGCTGAGGGCATAATAAAAAAAGATGTGGTGGACTGGTGGCTGCGCTCTCCCGGTAAAAATCTTAATTATGTCTCTTATGTCGGAAAAATGAATCGCTTGAGCTTAGTCGGGCGAAAAGTTACTAATTTTATGTATGTTCGCCCTGCCATAATATTGAAGCCTCCTGTGTCTAAGGGAGGCCGAAGCAAAAAAGGCGGCAAGCGCAGTTATCTTGCTCCAGGCAAAGTTTCTCTGGTTCCTGCAACTAATTCCTTAAATGACAGTTTAAATTTGCGTGTCAGCAGCCATACAGAGCAAAACAGCGATGTTCCCTCATCTGTTTCGCATGATCCCGGCATTGCCCCTGGCGAGCCGGCAGAAGAGGCAGAAGAGGCTGAATTAATTAATTAAATTAAACTGTTTTTTTTTAGAGCAATATATTATAATATTATTAATCTATGCTCAAATTTTTAACTTTTCTTTTTTTATCTTGTTTTTCATTATTTTCTTTAACTCCTTTTGCTATTGCAGATGCGGATATTGGAGATGTGGTTAAGTTCGGCTCCTATCCGTATGCGGAAGATGGCACAAAGGCTCCTGTAGAATGGATTGTCATAGACATAGATGCTAGTACCGGCAATGCTACGCTATTGAGCAAAAATGTGCTGGATGCCAGAAGATATGATGAAAAATCAAATGTGTGGAAAACAAGCGAACTCCGTTCTTGGCTAAATAGCGAGTTCCGCGATACTGTTTTTTCGGAAGAAGAGAAGTCTCAGATTGTAAAACAATATGTTTCGCTCTTAAGTCTGAAAGAAGTAAAAAAACTTCTTAAGTTAAATCAAAGAATTGCTGAGCCTACTCCCTATGCCATAAAAAAAGGTGCAGTGCCGAAGATGGAACTGACTTCTGTGCACTGGTGGCTTAGAACTCCTGGCTATCTTTCTAATACGGAAGCAGGAATTTTTAATGATGGCTCAATATGCCAGGCTGGCGAACGCGTTACAGTTGCTTCTTATGGAATAAGGCCAGTAATAAGAGTTCCTAATGATATCTTTTCTTTAGAAAATGAAGAGAAATTAGAAGAAAAGAAAAGCTTTTTTTCCTTTCTAAAGAAAAAAGAAAATCCAGAGGAAGAAAAAGATATTTCAAGGCCGCATATTATGTTTGGCAGATATGCTCTGGCTAGTGATAAAACCTTGGATCCAATGGAATGGATTATTTTGGAGAAAAATGAAGACGGAAGCGCTATCCTTCTTGCAAACAGGCTTATAAGCCTTCAGCGCTATAATAGAAAAAAAGAACATGTTAATTGGAGCGAATCATCTTTGCGTCATTGGCTCAATCATAATTTCATTTCTGATGCTTTTAGGCCTGAAGAACGTGCTTTATTGATGAATCAGAATGTTAAGAATCGCAGAACAACTATTTTCGGAATGAGCGGCGGAAAAGATACGGAAGACAAAGTTTGGCTGTTAAGCTTGGAAGAATTAAATAATTACTTTCCAAAGAGAGCTATGAAAAGGGCAAGGCCTTCTAATTTTATAAAGCATCGCAGGCCGGACATGAATGACTTCGGATATGCAAGCTGGTGGCTGCGCACAACTTCCGTAATGCCTCATAAAGCCCTTGTAGTGGATCCTTTTGGAGAAATTACATCAACAGGCCGTAATGTTTATGCGTTTAAAATCGCAGTGCGTCCTGTAGTTAAAGTAAATCTGAATGATATCTCAAAACTCCCGGCATCATTCCTTGAAACACAGGAATATGAGGAAGAAGAGGATAATGTCAAAGATGACGATATGCAAGATGTTCAGTCATCTTCCTCGTCAATAGCAGCCATTCCCGTATCCACGTCACCTGCGGTTGCTGTGGCTGATGCCAAGAAATCAACAGATACCGCAAATGCTGGCGGCGAGAAAGAAATTAGCAAGCGTTTTGAAATAGATTCTGATTATGAGGGTTATTCTGACGAATCTGACATAACATTTGATTCCAAGAAAATGCAGACGGTTTTCTTTGGACGTTATACTCTTGCAAGCAGAAAGAAACAGGATCCTATTGAATGGATAGTTCTTAATAAGTTTGCTGATGGAACATCTCTTCTTATTTCCCGCCGCCTTATAAGTGTTCAACGTTATAATCTCAAGGTTAAAAATGTGAATTGGGCGCAAAGTTCCTTAAGGAAATGGCTTAATGAGCAGTTCTACTTTGAAGCATTTTACCCTGAGGAGATGGCTCTGATTAAAACTCAGACTATTGGAAACAGAAGAAAGACCATAATTGGCATGCATGGCGGCGTAAGCACTGAAGATAAGGTTTATCTGCTAAGCTTGGAAGAGCTGGAAAAGTTTTTCCCTACTGCAGATATGAAAAAAACAAAGGTTTCTCCTTATCTGAGACAAGGCAGATCTGATGCCAATACGTCTGGATATGGAAGCTGGTGGCTGCGCTCTTCATCCATTTTGCCGTTCAGAGCTCTTTATGTTGATAATGCAGGCCAGGTTCAGTATAAAAAGGTTTATGGTTTTAGAACGGCTGTCAGGCCTGTTATACGAATAAATATTGATGACATAGCTAAGCTTCCTCCTTCTATTTCTCAACAAGCTCCAAATAGCGCAAAAGGCATTGCGGAAGATTCTTCTAAAGAAGATGATAAAGACGAAGCAATGCTGCCTGGTGAAATTAAGAGAATACAGGAAGAGAAAAAGAGACAGGCAGAGGAAGAAAAACGCATTGCTGAGAAAATCATAAGGGAAGAAGCGGAACGCAAAGAGTTAGAAGCTGCTTTGAAAAAATTGGACGAAGAAAAAGCAAAAGCAGATGCTGAAAAAGAAAAAGAGGTTCAGGAAAAGTCAGAGCCTAAACCTGAGGTACAGAAGAAAGATTCGCCTTCGCCAGAAGCCAGCAAGGAAAAACAGCATAGGAGATATGGCAGCAAAGAAAACAGAAAGTACGGAGGCAAATCCTATGATGAATATGATACGGGATCTGACGAAAAAACGAAGCGCTTTCCTCCAAAAAAATAAGTAGAGCATTATATGTTTTTAATTTTGGGGCTCCAGTTATAACAGGAGAATTTTTATGTATGCCAGCAAAGTTATTCGTCTGATTGCTTCATATTTAGCATATTTCTTGCCTTTATTGGCATTTTCCGGCTGTATCTCCTCTTCCAAAGCCGCCAAAGAGCCTGTTATAAGAGAGCCTTTATCTGATTCAAAAACAATGTCTTTACAGCCTGATTCTAATCAAAATCTAAAACCAGTTGAGCTTGCTTTTGATAAGAATGAGCTGCCTAAGGCTAAGATGATAAGCTTTTATACGCATCAATACGAGGAAACAGACATAAAAGCAATTCATTCATTAGGCGAGGGCTACTCATTGCTTTATGAAAACGAGGACATTGCCAGCGAACGCGCAAGAACAGATGCGTACCGCCGTGCTGTAGATGTTTCTAAATATCCATTGGATGATATGCTTGCCGGAATTGCTGGCGGCAGAAAAGAACTTATTTCTTCTGAATTTCCTGGCAAATACATAAAGGCATGGTCTGATGCTTTTTTGTATAGGATAAATAAGAGTTACGGTTATTGCGAATGGGTAAGGACTCTTGGCACAAGATGCCTTCAGCCTCTTTATTTAAAATTTATGCCTCCGGGCAAAAAAGACAGGAAATTTAAAATTTCATCGCTTAATCTTTCATCCGCAGAATATAGCTTAGGAGATAATCTTTTAGGCAGTTTTAAGTTAAGCCAAGACGGTTATGTTAAGATTTTAGCGGTGTTAGAAAATGGCACTATGGCTCAAATATTCCCAGAAGCAGAAGGTCCGGGTTTAGTCCGCGGAGGGGAAACATTTGATTTTTTATGGGAAGTGCCGTGGGATTATGATATGAGAGGCAAGGCTCTTATTCATGTAATTGCCACGAAAGATGCGCCTCTTGAGCTTCCTGACAACAATACAGATGAAGATAATAATTCAAATGAGGCCCCGGAAAATTTTGCAGAGGAATATGCTCGCAGCTTGTGGAATTTCAAACGCTCAGACTGGACATCTGATATAGTGTTTTTTGATATTAAATAATTTCCTTATTTCCGGGTTTTGTTAAGAGTGGATGCGCTAAATGTTCTTTAGTGCTAAAGATAACATCTGATCGTTTTTTCTATCCAATACGCAAATTCTGTATTAGGATATTTCTTTTCATATTCTTTTGTTTTTAGGTATAAAGATTTTCCGTCTCCGGCATCATGCCAGAGATCGGCGAATATGAAATCATATTGCCCGTCTCTGATTGTGTCCATATAGCTAAAGGCATCTCCGCATATAAGCCTTATTTTCTGCCTGTTAGGAAATTGCGGCAGTATATGCCTGCGGAAAAGCTCTATCGTGTTTTCATTGCGTTCTGCTATATCTATGGATTCCACATCGCTTTTAAGGGAAATCATATATGGATAGTAGCCTATGCCAAGGCCGAATGTAAGCACTTTGCCGTGAGCCTTATGTTCAGGCTCTTCCAGCGTGCGTATTTCATTCGGAGTAACAGTCATCCATTCTATGCCGTTCTCAAGTATTATGGGATAGCGGAATTCTTCCGTGAAAAAACCTATATGCGGCATCAGCCTGCCGTCAGGCATTTCTTCCATGTCCCCGCATGCGAAGGCCTCATATGACTTATAGGTTCTGTGTCCGAATTCAATATTTCCTATTTTTCTTTCTGGGAAGCGGATGTTCTTATAATAAGGGTTTTTCTTGAATTCTTCTATATCCAGCTTGTGAAATATATATGGAAAATATTCTTTGAAGAATTCAATGTCTTCCCAGTTTTTTTCAAGGTCCAGGCCAAAAGCACTTGCTAGGAGAAGCCCGAATGCCATTTCTTCTCCTATCCCGGTTTCCGCAATTTCTTTTATGTCGTTTTCCTTTATATAATCGGAATGAAAATTCAGATATCTGCTTAATAAGGAAAGAAGCCTCCCATTGCGGATTTCTGTCTTATTCATTTCTTTTGGCTTTTATAAATCTCCGATTCAGACAGCAGGGCCTGTTTGAATTCTTTTGCGTCTATTATATTGGGCACTGGAGCATGTGAACTGCCTGTTCCGCTCACTATGACCGTTGAACAGTCAAAAATCCTGCCCCAGAAAGATTGTTCAAGGTTTACTCCTTCCACTTTGTCCAGGTTTATTTCAAATGTGGAGCGGCGTATGAATCCGAATTTGCATATTACGCGCTTATTAGTGACGGCAAGGCAAGTGCATACATGTTCAATCATTGCGCGGCAGAAATAATATATGAATACAAGAAGAAAAGCAAGAAATACAATAAGAGCATAGGAAAATTCCTGCGGGGTTTTATGCAAAGACGGCAGTATGGTCCCTAATCCGGCCACTGCGCCGAACCAGATGCCTGCCGGTATCCATATTTTCCAATGTATCTTGCATAAATAAACAAGCTCTTCTCCATATATGAGCTGCTGTCTTATATACTGCGGAATTCTGGAAATATTTTCCTGCCTGTGCAGGTTTTTTCTGCGGCCTGCTTCATTCTGGGTGTTTCCTTGTTTGTTTGAGTTTCCGGGGTTTCCGTTTTTTTCGCCGGCAGGGGCTGCTGCCTTTGCTGGCAGCATGGGATTGGCAGGAGAATTTGAGCCCGTGCTTGCAGGGCCTTGCCCTGGTGTTAGTGTTTTTCCGCATTCAGGGCAGAATTTAAAGCAGTCGCTAAGGGGAAAGCCGCAGTGCGGGCAGAATTTCATATTGCTCATTTTTCGTAGAATCCTTTTACTATTTCTTTTTCTCTGTTTTCGTTTTTTAGAAAATATTTTGCGCTGAAGAACACTCCTCCGGAAACTGTGTTTCTCTCTTCAATGTCTTTCAGCTGTTTTTCAAGCTCTCCGTTCTTCCATCCGGCAGCTTTATCGCTGTGCTTGTAAAGGGCCAAGCCTATGTAAAGCTTTACTTTGCCATTGCCATAGTTTTGGGTTTCCCTGTCCCACCAGTCCAGCAGGAGGCCATAAGGCGCTGTCTTGTGCCCATAATGCCAATAAAGCTGCGGCATTATATAGTCAATCCAGCCCTGCTTTATCCATTCGCGGGTGTCAGCATAGAGCTTTTCATAGCATTGGAAAGCAGAAGTGTCTGAACCGTCAGGGACTTCCTCGCTTTTATTGCGCCATATTCCGAAAGGGCTTATGCCGAAAGCTGCGTCCGGCTTTATTTTTTTTATGGTTTCATGAAGCTCCCTTATGAGCTGGTTCACATTGTCTCGCCTCCAGTCTGCCTTGGACATAGTGCCTCCGGCGGCCTGGTATGCTTCATAATCTTCTGAATCTGGGAAATCTATATCCTGTTTGTTTTTCTGAACGGGATATGGATAAAAATAATCGTCAAAATGTATGCCGTCAATCTTGTATTCTTTCAGCAGTTCAGTGATTATTTCGGCATTGTGATTGCGCGATTCCTTCCTGGCCGGATTATAGTATGTCTTGCCGCCATATTCCGTGATTATTTCTGGATTTTTTTTCGCATAGCTTTTTTTGTCAAGCTCTGTTTTCATAATGTTAGTTACGCGGTACGGATTAAGCCAGGCATGAAAAGACATTCCCCGCTTATGCGTTTCTTCAATCATGAATTTCAGCGGATTGTACAGCAGTCCTGGCTTTTTTCCCTGTTTGCCGGTGAGATAAATGCTCCACGGGTCAAGAGCAGACGGCCAGAAGGTGTCGGCTGTTGGGCGAACCTGCATAAATACGGTGTTTATTCCGGCTTCGTTTAATGCATCCAGCAATGCGATATATTCCTTTTTCTGCTCTTTTACGGAAAGTCCTGGTTTTGAAGGATAGTCTATGTTTTCCACAGTGGCTATCCATGCTCCTTTCATTTTTTCCGGCAGCGGCATTGCTTTATATCTGAAGGGGGTTGAAAATGCTGCCAGGCCTATGGCAAATATTGATATGAGAAAAAAAGTTAGCGCCTTGGCTGTTTTTGCATTGCATTGTTTATAAAAAAGGGAAGGACGCATAAGAATATTATACAATTATCCGCAATAATATTATTTGAATTTTAACATATTCTGTTTGAATGGCATTAGCCAATAAATCAAATCTCCTTTACATGAATGTATTAAAGAGTTTTTGACATGCCTTTCGTTTAGGAAATCATGGTTTAGGACGCTTTTATATGTGCGTTTATGCGCTTAATGTTTTTTATGAAAAAGCAGAAAGGCTTTTCAGTTATGTCAAAAAGAGAATGTTCTGAATCTGAATGCTGGCAGGTTAAGATCCTGATTATGCAGGCAGACAAAAGATAAAGCGGAACCTTGATAAGCGCATTATAACCCGCAAGGGGAAATTGTCGCCCGCTTTGAGCCTGCGGCTGACATGGCAGATGCAGAGAAATTCGTAAAAAAGCTTATATAAATTTGTAAATCTTCATTTCGTATTGCTTGAAGGCTGCGGACATTATTTATAAAATATCCTTAATAAGCAACAGTTTTTTTATTGTTATGCAAGGAGAGATGATACATGGCTAGCGAATATAGTTTTGATGTGGTTTCAAAGGTAGACGGAAATCTTGTGGATGAGGCTATTTCCATTGCTATGAAGGAAATTGTCAACCGCTATGATTTCCGCGGTTCAGATTCCGATATAAAATTTGACAAGAAAACGAATGTGATACAGATGTTTTCTGCCGATGAGTATAAAATCAAGGCTTTATTTGATGTTCTGCTTACTAAGCTGGCCAAGCGCAATCTTCCTCTGAAGAATTTCAAGCCTCAGAAGATAGAAAACTCCCTTGGCGGTAAGGTAAAGCAACAGGTTACTGTTCAGCAGGGCATTCCGCAGGACAAGGCCAAGGAAATGATAAAGGCTGTTAAGGAAAAAAAGTTCAAGGTGAACATTTCCATTCAGGGAGATTCCTTGCGCGTCTCTTCAAAGAGCAAAGACGAACTTCAGAATGTGATGTCTTTTTTGCGCGGCGGTGATTATGGCCTTAGCTTGCAGTTTGACAATTTCCGCTAAAATGCTTTTTTGCGGCATGTTTTTTCTAGTTATTGAATAATCATTGAAGATGAAGACCATTTATACAGGAATAAAGCAGCTGCTTGCTTTTACAGGGGAAAATTCTCCCCGTTCAGGCCATGCGCAGCGTGAAACAGGCCTTATAGAGAATGCCGCAGTTCTTGTAAGCGGAGACAAAATTATTGCGGCCGGGCCGAGGCGCATAGTAGAGTCCCTTCCAGAAGCTGCCGATGCTGAAGCAATTGAGACTGGCGGAATATGCCTGCCGGCTTTTATTGACAGCCACACTCATGCCGTATTTGCCGAACCCAGGCTGAAAGATTTTTCCATGCGAACTGCGGGCGCAAGCTATGCTGAGATAAAACAGGCTGGCGGCGGAATCAATTCAAGCATAGGTGCTGTAAGGGCAGCCTCAGCAGAAGATTTGGAAAAGTCCTTGCTTATAAGAGCCGGAAGCTTTATTAAAGCAGGAACAGGGACAGCAGAAGTAAAAAGCGGATACGGTCTTGACCGCGATTCAGAATTGAAAATGTTAAAGGCGATAAAATCCGCTTCGGAGAAGACGCCTCTTACAATGATTCCGACGCTGCTTGCTGCCCATAGCGTGCCTCCGGAATTTGCCGGACATGCTGATGACTATCTTGATTATATTGAAAAGGAAATTTTTCCGTCAGTTGAAAAGGAAGGTCTTGCCAAGTTCGCTGATATTTTTTGCGAGAAAGGCTATTTTTCTCCGGCGCAGGCAAAGCGCTATCTGAATTCTGCGCGTAAGCATGGCATGCTTCCAAAAGCTCATGTGGAACAGATGAGCCGCAGCGGCGGCACGGCAGCGGCTGCGGCATGCGGGGCAATAAGCGCTGATCATGCAGATTATTGCGCCGCAGAAGACATTGCGGCAATGAAAGATTCCGGGACGATAGCTGCGCTGCTTCCTGCTTCAAATTATTTTCTTGGATTGAAAAAATTTCCTCCGGCAAGGGAATTTATTCAGGCCGGAATACCGGTAGCCATTGCTACTGATTTTAATCCTGGAACCTGTCCATGCCTTAATATGCAGTTTGTCATTTCATGCGCATGCGTAAATTGCGGGCTTGCCCCGGAAGAAGCATTGTGCGCCGCTACGATAAACGGAGCGAAGGCATTGGGCCTTGAAGATAGGGGAATGATAATGCCGGGAATGCGAGCTGATCTGGCTTTTTTTGATTATGATGATTACCGCGAACTGGCCTATTTCTTCGGTGACAATGCCTGTGTCCGTACAGTTATTGCCGGAGTTACCGTGTATGAAGCTGGAAATAAGCATGCAAAAGGCATTTCTGCCTCTTGCAGCAGGGAGGCAAAATGAAGCTGGTTCTTTTTGATCTTGACGGAACTCTCGTTAAAGCAGGACATGCCGGCTCTCGCGCCCTTGATTATGCCATACAGCACATGACTGGATTTGAGAATGCCAGCTCAAAAATTGATCTTAACGGCACTACGGACAAAGTGAATTTTACTAATGCTTACCGGGTGGCTGCCGGACATGAGCCTTCCGGTGAACAGCTTAAGGAAATAACAGACCGTTATCTTGCAAGGCTTCCTCATGAAGTGGAGTGGTCGGTTCAAAATGGCCTTTATTCCATATTGAAAGGAATTGAGGCCTTTTTGGAATGTCTTTCTAAGCATAAGAATGTTCTTGTCGGCATGGGAACAGGCAATGTGGAACGCGGAGCTTTCATAAAGCTTGCCCCGTCAGGTTTAGGCCGCTATTTCCCCTATGGCGGATATGGCGAAGATTCCCATAACCGCAGCAAGATGCTGCGAGTAGGGGTGCAGCGAGGCTGCTTTCTTGCGGATTTGAGACCGGGCGAGGCTGAAGCTTATGTTATAGGCGATACGCATAAAGACGTGTATGCGGCAAAGGAAGCAGGCTTCCATAGCGCTGTAGTTACCAGCGGCTTCGGTGATCCGGCAAAAATAACGGAATCGCAGCCTGATTTTTTGCAGCCAGATTATGAGAACATAGATGCCTGGCTTAAATGGCTTGGCATAGACTGAAAGCTTGCGCGCAAGGCTATAGATTCATTTTGAAATATAATACAAGATATTGAGGTTGATGATGATTAAAGCTGAAGAAACTCTTACTGGAAAAGATATTAAGGAAATCCCTTCACTGCTTGCGGATTTTTCTTCCCGCGTTTCGCAAATGAAAGAATTCTTTTTGCGCCCTGAAAGCGGGGTAATATATCTTTTGGGCCGGGGATCTTCAAGCAATGCCACTCTTTTCGCAAAATATATTTTTGAGGAGTATACTGGAACAATATCAAATTTCATAAGGCCGCATTCTATTTTTGAAGCCCGCAAACCATTAAATTTTAAAAACAGCGCAGTCTGGGCCTATTCCCAGTCTGGCAAGAGCCCTGACATAGTGGAATGTCTTAAAAAGCTTATGTCATGGGGGGCGGAAGGCACAGCAGTAACTAATGAGGCCGATATTGATAAGAATCCTCTTGCGCAGACGGCGGGCAGGCATATACTTCTTTCCCGTTCGCCGGAGCTGCCGGTGGCTGCGACAAAAAGTTTTATACTTCAGCTTTGGATGGCCTTATGGGCGGCACAATCCTGGGAGGGCTGCTTTTCATTTAAAGATTTTGATGATACTGTCAAAATAATTGATATTATGCTTAGCAATTCATTTGCGGAAATGGGCAGTGCTTATATTGACAAGCTTGGCCGTGCAGGCATGATAGGCTTTATAGGCCGCGGTACATATAATGCCGTTGCTGCAGATGCCGCATTGAAATTCCGTGAAATGGCCAGAGCTCATGCGGTCGGCTATTCTGCGGCTGATTTCCTGCATGGGCCTGTTGGCGCTTATACGGAAAATGATTTTGTTTTCCTATTAAGCCCGTATTCGGAGATGCCCGAAGATTTGAAAAGGGTCAAGAAAGCTCTTGAATTGCGCGGGGTTAACTATGCTGAGCTTTATGAGCCGGAAGGAAAAGCCCCTTTCAGCCGTCTTATTACAGACATACGCCTTAAGATTGCTGCCCTTAATCTGTCTTTGAAACGCGGGCTTAACCCTGATTCCCCTAAGGGCTTAGCTAAGGTTACGGAAACTCGTTAGGCTCACGCTGTGATTTAGTTTTATTTTCTGCCGGAATAGGCTTTTTTTGCTAATTGAAGAAGCAGGCATTATGGACAAATTATCATGTGTTTAAAGCTGAATAATTGTATTTTTTTCAATCTTTGCCGTTTTGGAGAAACTCTATTTCTTTTCTTAGCTGTTTTTTTGTTTTTTCCTTGTTTTGCAAATTCTGCTGAAAATGAGGATGAGACTGAGCAGGAGAATGCCGTGTTTGCTCCCGTTCAAGTTTTGGAAACAATATCTGCCCAGCCGCAGATGAAAAATGCCCTATGGTCAGTAAGCGTTAAAGATACAGATACAGGAAAGACTGTTCTAGAAAAAAATCCATACATGAACCTTGTTCCAGCCAGTGCCCTGAAACTGTTTGTTACCGCTGCCGCATTAGATATTCTCGGCCCTGAAAAAAGATTTAACACTGAGTTTTACTATTCCGGCAGAATACATGACGGTATTTTGGCAGGGAATCTGTTAATCAGGGGAGGAGGAGATCCTTCCCTTGGATCAGAATTTCTTAAATCAGCGGAACCTTTGGAAAAAACTTTTGCCAGATGGCTGGAAGAAATAAGAAAAAAGGGAATACTAAAAATTGAGGGATCGGTGATTGCGGATTCTTCTCTTTTTGAATCGCATCAGCCCGGTTCATGGGCTTGGGAGGACATAGGCAATTATTATGCCGCTGCCCCTTCTGCCCTTACGATACGCGATAATCTGTACCGCATTTATTTTGACGCTGGCCGGAAAATTGGAGATCCTGCTGTTTTCTTGCGCACAGATCCTGTTCTTAGCGGCATGGTTTTTGAGTCTTTGGTTACTACTGCCGAAAAGGGCAGCGGCGATAATGTTTTCATTTATTCTTTCCCTGGCATTGAGAAGGCCGTGGCTAGGGGAACGCTTCCTCTTGGCTCAAAAAATTTTTCCGTGAAAGGGGCATTGCCGGATCCTTCCTTGGCGGCAGCAAAAGAATTTACTGCTTTCCTTCGGGAAAACGGAATGCCGGTTTCATCAGATCCTTTAAATGGTCTGCTAGAGAAGAAAAAATATAAAATGCTTTCCACTGTTCAGGGCGTTCCGGTTAGGGATATCGTGCGCGTGACCAATAAGCGCAGCTTTAATCTTTATGCGGAAATTTTGCTTCGCCAGCTCGCAGCAGCAAAAGGCATTTTGCCCGCTTCCGGCGATGCAGGCATAGACATTCTTAAAGCTTTTATTCAAAAGCTCGGTACAGACATATCTGAGCTTAAGCTTATAGACGCATGCGGCCTTTCCCGCCGCAATCTTGTGAAAACAGACACATTTTCTTCAATTCTTGCAGCCGTTTCAAAGAAAAAATACTTTAATGATTATCTTTCCAGCCTTGTGTTTCCGGGAGATCCTGAGGCATTTGGCCATATCCGCCGTTTTGGCAGAGATATTCCTCCTGAATGCCTTCATATAAAATCTGGCTCTCTCAATGGAGTGCGCTCTTATGCGGGTTATCTTAAGACAAAAGAGGGAAAGCTGCTTTCTTTCTCTTTCATATTAAATAATTATTCCGGAACGGCATCAAAGCTGGATTCTTATCATGAGCAGCTTCTAAAATCATTATATGAAAGCTCCTTATAAAATTTTTTCTGCTAATTGCCTGTGCGGGGCTATTTTTAAGTAAATGTTGTATAATAAGTATGCTTGTTTCAGCTGCATATAGGCTTAGTCCGCAGCTCTTTTGAGGAGGTCTTATATGAATGAAATGAAAAAAATCCTTAAATCCTGTAATTTTTCAAGATTAGCAAAAATATTTTCTTTTATTGCTGCATTTTTTTTGTTTTTTCTTTCATCTGCTCAGCTTTATGCCCAGGAAGCCGGAGATCATCTTCTGTTTGGAAGATATCCCATGGATATTAGCGGAGGAGTGAAGCCTATAGAATGGATAGTGCTGCAAAAAAATAAGGATGGCAGCCTTTACCTCTTAAGCTTATATGGTCTTGAAGGCAGGCGCTTTGATGATAGTGAAAATAACTGGAAAAAAAGCGAATTGCGCAAATGGCTCAAAAAGGAATTTAAAAATAAAGCTTTCAATAAGTTTGAGCAGAAAGGCATTGTAAAAGGCGAAATATCAATTCTTACAATAGGTGAGGCAAAAATGGTCTTTCCTGATGCGGGAAGCCGAAGGCTTTATGTTACTCCTTATGCGCAGAAGCGGAATGTGCCGGAATGCGTTTCATGCGGCGGCAGCTCATGGTGGTGGCTGCGCAATCCTGGAGACACTGAGCATACCGTGGCATATATTGACGCAAGCGGAAATATTGATGCCGGGGGCATGCCGGTGCATGTGGATAATCTTGCCGTGAGGCCAATAATACAGCTTAATCTTAAAAAATTAGAAAGGCTTTCTAAAAATTCTTATTCTGTAATTTCTATGAGCGGCGCTGCTTCTTTGCAAGAACAAAAAAACGGTAATCATAAGCTCTCTCAGCCTGAGAAAGAACGGAAGAATCAAGACATAAAAAAGGAGAAGCAGAAAAAAGCAGAATCCGAAAAAAATAAGCCTTCCTCAGTTAAAGAGTCAAAAAAAGACAAATCGGCTAAGAAATAATAATCTGCTATGTTCAGGATTGTTTTAAAAGTATTTGTTTTGCTTTTTATATCTTTTCCTGCTTTGTCATTTGCTCAGAATGTTGGGGACGTGGTGGAGTTCGGAAGATATCCGTATAATATAGCAAAGAGTAAAGAGCCTTTGAAATGGATGGTTCTGGATAATAGTTTTTCAAAGCTTACTTTGATTACGGTAAATGGAATTGATGCTGCGGATTATGACAGCAAAGGGCATAGCAGCTGGTCAGAATGCGGCCTTAATAAATGGCTAAACACAGATTTTAAAAAAAAGGCTTTCACGCACAGGGAGTCAATAGTAGCTGGAAATGTGAGAATTTTAAACGCAATGGAAGTGTTAAGGTTTTTTAAAAATTCTAAAAAGGCAATGGCAAGTCCCACCCCCTATGCTCTAAGACATGGTGTATATGCCAATGAGATTAACGGTAATGCGGAATGGTGGATTATGGCGACCGGAGATAAAGGCAGCGTAGTGAATTCCTACGGTGAAGTTTCTGAAAATACCGAAAGGCTGCACAGCAGTAAGGAAAAGAAAATGGTCAGGCCAGTGATACGCATACAGCAGTCTAGTCTCAGGCCTAATAAGAAACATAATGAAAGATGGGGAACTGTTATTTATGGGGAAGAAGAGAAAGATAATCATTGGGGCAAGCCCGGGGAATTGAAGCCGATCATAAATTCAGGCTCTGAGCTAAAAAAAGCCAATGCCAGCGGTTTTATTGCACCGCATTATGGCATTGCACAGCCAGCAAGACCTTTTAAGTCTTACGGCAGTGATTAAAAATTTTAATTTATGAAAATTTTTTGCAGAATTGCATTTGCATCCGGACAGGCAGCTGTTTCCATGTCTCTTACAATTTAACAAAGTTATAAAAAGAAAAGGCGGAAAAAATGAAAAAAATTATTCTAATGTTTATTCTTATGGCAGCAGTCCCTGCAAGCGCTCAGGAAATAGGAGATGTTTTAAAATTTGGCTCGTATCCATATAAGGAATCCGGAGCAAGAAAAAAAATTGAGTGGACTGTCATACACAAAGATTATAATGGCAATCTGCTGCTTATAAGCAGGCAATGCCTTGATGCCATGCCTTTTCATAAAAAAATAACTGGCATTACATGGCAGAAAAGCTCTCTCAGAACATGGCTTAACAAGGATTTTATCAAGGCGGCTTTTACTTTGGAGGAGCGCAAAAAAATACAGAATTTTCGTGTTGAGAATACAAGAAATATGCGCTTTGGCACTCTTGGCGGAAATAATACTCATGATAAGATTTTCTTGCTTAGCGATTCTGAAGCAAATATGTATATGCCATATCCCGCAGACAGATTAGCTGAGCCAACTCCTTATGCTAAAAGCCGTGGTGCCAAAACACATGAAGACGGAAGAGCTTTCTGGTGGCTTCGCACTCCCGGAAGCGTGCAGTCCATGGCATCTGGCATTAATCATAATGGTGAGCTGTATTATGAGGCTCTTAATGTAAATAATGACCATGGGGCAGTACGTCCTGCAATGGTAATAAATTCAGTCAATTTTAATGCTATAAAAGAAAGTTATTCCAAAAAAAACAGAAAAATCCATGGCACGGAGGGGGACAGCTCTGTAAATCCTCATGTCACTAAGCCTAAGTGATATTAAACTTATCAGGAATGCAATATGCATATTTTATGCTGAGAAAAAAGCTTTGCTTTGCCAGTTAAATGTTTGGCTTTTTTATATAATATTTGTATTCTGCTAAAAAGGAGTTTTTTATGCTGAAGATTCTTAAAAACACCCTGCTTGCGATCCTTCTTATAACACTGTCTGTTTTAAGCTCTTATGCTAAAAATGATTCAGGAAGCATAATAAAGATTGGCAGATATCCGTATTTTGCAAATGGCGCAAAAAAACAGATAGATTGGATTGTGCTTGAAAAATATGAAGACGGAACAGCTTTGCTTTTGAGCAAATATGCTATTGACTCAAAACCGGCAAGCGATAAAAATGAAAATACTTCTTGGGACTTGTCATATATTAGAAAATGGCTTAATACTGAATTTTATGATTCCGCTTTTAATGATGCAGAGCAGAAAGGCATTATTTCCTCTGACAATGACAATCCTATAAACCCAGAGTATTCAACAAAAAGCGGAAGGAATACAAAGGATAAGATTTTCCTATTGAGCATACAGGAAGCTGTAAGATTTTTTAATAATAATGCTTCCAGAAAAGCTATAGCTACTCCTTATGCCATGTCTCATGGAGGTTTTGAAAGCAATGCCTGCTGGTGGTGGCTCCGAACCTCCGGCCTTGATAATCTCAATATGTCATATGTTAGGGAAAACGGACACATTAATTATGATGGTGAAACAATATATGATGTGTATGGCGCTTTGCGCGTAGCCATGAAATATGACTTGCGAGCAATGGAGACCTCGGCAAAATTAAATAAAAAGGGAAATAAAGCAAAAAATGACAGTCTTAAGGCTGGCGATGTCGTGAAATTTGGTTCTTATAAATATGATTCGGATGGCGGCAGTAAACCGATTGAATGGAATATATTAGAAACGTATTCGGATGGAACAGCATTGCTTATAAGCCGTCATTTATTAGAAGTAATGCCTTATAATAGCCAAAAGGACAATATTACATGGGAAAATAGTTCATTGAGGGCATGGCTTAATGGCTCTTTCTATAATGAGGCTTTCAGCGAGGCTGAAAAAGCTGGAATAACAATGACAAGCGTCATAAATGACAAAAGCGAAAGATATGGCACTGCAGGCGGAAACAATACTAATGATAAAGTTTTCCTGTTAAGCATAGCTGAAGGAAAAAAGCTTTTTCAGAATCCTGGCGACAGCGTTACTACTCCAACTCCATATGCGGAGGGTAAATGCAATGCTGATTCCAATGGATTCTGCTCATGGTGGCTGCGCTCTCCAGGGCTTTATCCAAATCTTGCTGCTTATTATGAAGGCAATGGGCTTATAGCTGAATTTGGAAGCGAGGTTCAGAAAACAGATATCGCTGCTATTAGGCCTGTATTGAAGTTTAAACTAGATGTGCTTAAGAAACTTTCTGGCAGCACAGGCTTCACTCCAACGTCAATGAGGCCTTTGCACAAAACGGTTCCGCTGCATAAAGAGCCCGCAACTGAGCAAACGGAGAATACTAATGCTGTATCTCAGAAGCGGGGCTATAAGCCAAAAACAAAAGATGAATATGCAGTAAACGAAGAAAATAATTATGGAAAAGATAAAAATGATGAGAAAGGAATGCATAAGCGGCGTCATAAGGAAGACAAGCCGGAAACAAATGATGAATATGCAGTAAATGAAGAAAATAATTATGGAAAAGATAAAAATGATGAGAAAGGAATGCATAAGCGGCATCATAAGGAATGATCGTTTGCTTGTGTCTGATTTATGATTTTTATTAATTAGCAGAAATTTATTTTTATCTTCTGCAGAGGTATTTTATGATTGATTTAAAATTTGTTCGCGCCAATATTGAGACTGTTGAAAAAAACTGCCTGAGCAGAAATGTAAAGCTTGATTTCAAAAAATTCATTCAGCTTTATGATTCCCGTTATGAGCTTCAGCAGAAAATAGAAGCTATGCGCAGCGAGCGCAGAAAAAAATCTGTCAGCAAACCAACTCCTGATGAAATTGCAAAAATAAAAGAAGCCGGAAAATTGCTGAAAACGCTTGAAACATCTTTTGCTGAAATGGAGGCTCAGGTAAACGATTTTGCATTGCGTATTCCTAACATGAATCATGAGACCACTCCCATTGGCAAGGATGAAACTGAAGATGTCACAGTGCGTTTTTGTGGCACTAAGCCGGAATTTTCCTTTAAGCCAAAGGAGCATTTTCAGGTTGAAAGCGTTGCCAGAATGATGGATCTGGAAAGAGGCGCAAAGGCTTCCGGCAGCAGATTCTATTATCTGAAAGATAAGCTTGCTGTTCTTGAACGCTCTATAATTCAATTTGCCATTGACCGCACAATAGCTAAAGGCTTTCAGCTTGTATTGCCTCCTATAATGGTTAAAGAAGATGCTATGTTTGCTACAGGTTTTTTCCCGGCGGACAAGAATGAGATTTATTCAGTTAATCCTGACGATGATAAGCTTTTCCTTATTGGCACTTCGGAAGTTCCGCTTATATATATGCATGCCAATGAAATACTTAAGGCGGAAGATCTTCCTCTTAAATATGTGGCTGTAACTCCATGTTTCAGGAGAGAGTCTGGAAGCTATGGCAAAGATACGAGGGGCATGTTCAGGGTTCATCAGTTTTACAAGGTTGAGATGGTTGTATTCTGCCGCCCTGAAGATTCCTGGAAGATACATGATGAGCTGCTTGCGCATGAGGAAAGCATACTTCAGGAACTGGGAATGTGCTATCGCGTGCTGAATGTGTGTTCTGGAGATTTAGGTTTTCCTGCCGCCAAGAAATATGACTGTGAGGCATGGTTCCCTGGCCAAGGCAAATACAGGGAAGTTACAAGCACTAGCAATACTACTGATTATCAAGCCAGAAGGGCAAAAATCCGCATGACAGATGAAAAAGGTCTGCGCTGCCTTGCGCATACTCTGAATGGCACCGTTGCAAGCGACCGTCCGCTTCTTGCGATAATTGAAAGCAATCAGACAGAACAGGGAGATGTCATTATTCCTGAATGCTTGCGCAAATATACAGGCTTTGATATTATAAAAAATGAAAAATAGTTTTCAGCCTTAGACACTAGGTCTAAGGGCCTAAGGTCATTAGGGCATTGTTTACTATGTTTTTCTTTTACATTATATTATAATATAGACTAAAGCTGGCTGAAATGAAGCATTGTCATGCCCTGCTTACAAAATTTTAAGGAGATTATATATGAAAAAAATTATGGCTTTGGCGCTTTTATCCGCCTTGCTTGCCGCTAATGCTAATGCGGCTGATTACATAATAAGCTATGCTCCTGCGCGTGCCGATTCAGTGCGCTCTGCTATTATTAAGAATGGCGGAAAGATTAAGCTTCAGTATGAAACAATCAGCGCTGTGCTTGCCGAAATACCAGCAAAACGCAGCGTGAGCGACATATCTAAAGTGAATGGCGTTATTGCCATAGAAGAAGATAAGGTTATAAACTGGCTTGCAGGCGAGCAAGAAAATCTCCGCTCATCAGTTGTTCTTCCTTCTCTTTCTAACATACTTGACAGCGCAAGGAACAATGAGATTCAGGTGCCAATGGTTGCGCCTGCTGCCATTGAAAGCGACTCTTCTTTCCCTTTTATCATGGATAATGAAATTCCGTGGGGAGTTTCAAAAGTAAATGCTTACGGAGCCTGGTCATTTACCGAAGGCGCTGGCGTAAAGGTTGCCGTTATAGACACAGGCATTAATTATAATCATGCCGATCTAAAGGAAAACTATGCTGGAGGATATAATGCGATAAATCCTTCCGCGCAGCCTCTTGATGATCAGGGACATGGCACTCATGTCGCTGGCACAATTGCTGCTGCCCGTAACGGATATGGCGTGGTTGGCGTTGCCCCGAAAGCAAAACTTTATGCGGTCAAGGTTTTGGCTTCAAATGGCAGCGGTTCTTATTCAGCTATAATAAGCGGCATTGAATGGGCTACAAAAAATAAAATGAATGTTATCAATATGAGCCTTGGCGGCGGCGGTTATATGACTGCTATGCACAATGCTATAAAAGCAGCTGTAGCGGCGAAAGTCACTGTTGTGTGTGCTGCAGGCAATGACAGCGGTCCAGTAAATTATCCTGCTAAATATGCTGAGTCCATAGCTGTATCAGCTTCTGACATTAATAATAATATCGCATATTTCTCCAGTCGCGGTTCTGAAATAGAATTTATTGCTCCGGGCGTTGACATCTATTCAACTTCTATTAGCGGAGGTTATCAGAAAATGTCTGGCACATCAATGGCTTGCCCTCACATGGCTGGCCTCGCTGCCTTATCAGTAGGCCGTGGCCATAAAACGCCATCAACGGTTCTTTCTTCTTTAAAGAAAGCTGCCGTAAAGCTCCCAGTCCTTACAGCTGAGCAGCAGGGAAATGGCCTTGTAAATGCCGCTAATATAAAGTAAGAAAAGCCATAACTAAAAAAAAACGCCGGATTAATCCGGCGTTTTTTTTGTCATAAATTTTTTTGGGTCTTTTGGCCTATGATTATCTATGCTGTTCCGCTATAATTAAAATAGGAGCATATTATGAAAAAAATATTTTTATTTGCCATTTGCTTAACTCTTTTCGCATCGGCGGCAGATGCAAAACGGTATATTATAACCGTTGAAAATAATACCCGCGCGCCAATTAATTGGGATGTTTTTGTTACCCGTGCCGGCGGTGAGGTTGTAGACACATACGATTTCATAGACGGAGCACTGCTTGACCTTTCAGAAGAGCAGGCATCGCGCATGATGAGCCGGCGCGCTCCGGGAATGACTATTGAGGAAGACTTTACCATAAACTGGATTAAAGGTGATTCCTCTGCTTTGAATGAATTAAACAAGTATTCTGGCACATCTGCGAAAGTTAATAAGCCCGCAGTGCCTGCTCCAATGCCTTCTGCTGCGCAGGAAGCACAGGCTTTGACTACAACTGTTCCTTCACAGGGAGAATTTCCATGGGGAATAATGAGAGTTAATGCTGCCGCTTTCTGGAATATAACGGAAGGCGCGGGAGTGAAAGTGGCAGTCATTGATACTGGCATTAATTTTAATCATGAAGACCTTAAGGCTAATTATGTGTCAGGAGTGAACTATTCAGGCATAAAAGGCATAGTTGGCTTAGGAAGCCCCCTAGATGACCAGGGGCATGGCACGCATGTCGCAGGCACTATAGCTGCGGCCCGTAATGGCAAAGGCGTAGTAGGAGTTGCTCCTAAGGCGCAGCTCTATGCGGTTAAAGTAATGAACAAGGATGGCTCAGGTTCTCTTTCTGCCATAATAAAAGGCCTTGAGTGGGCAGTGAAAAATAAAATGAATATCGCTAACATGAGCCTTGGCGGCGGTCCGTATGTGGAAGCCATGCACAAAGCTATTAAGCAGGCTGTAAACAGCGGCGTTACCATTGTCTGTGCTGCAGGCAATGATGGCGGCCCGGTAAACTATCCTGCCAAATATCCTGAAACAATAGCCGTTTCAGCTTCCGGCCCAAAAAATGAAATAGCCCCATTCTCTTCAAGGGGATCAGAAATTGATGTTATGGCTCCCGGAATGTGGATTAACTCCACTTCTATTGACGGAAAATACCAGGAACTGCATGGCACATCAATGGCTTGCCCTCATGTGGCTGGCCTTGCCGCTCTTGCTTATGCTGCCGGTTACAAAACTCCGGCGGCGATAAGGGCAGCCCTTAAAGCCGCAGCTGTGCCTGTTCAGGGGCTTTCAGCTTCAGAGCAGGGCTCTGGCATACCTAATGCTGCAAGGCTTATAAAATAGAACTTTTCTGTGGAATCATAAAGGCGGGCTTGGTCATGTCCGCCTTTTTTATGGGTCTTTTGTACTATGTCATCTTCAAAAAAAATATTATACTTATAAATAAGATTACAATTGTTTAGGATTATATATGAAAAAAATTTTAATTTCTTTGTCTTTTCTTTTTTTCTTTGCCATTCACGCTGATGCTAAACGTTATATAGTTACTGTGCAGAACGATACGCGAGCTCCAATAAACTGGGATGTTTTTGTTACTCGTTCCGGCGGTGAAGTAGTGAAGACATTTAATTTCATAGATGGCGCCCTTTTGGATCTTTCTGAAGACCAGGCAGAGCGCCTTATTAGCCGCCGAGCTCCGGGCATGACTATAGAAGAAGACAAGCGCGAATATTGGCTTGAAGATGATTCAATACTTAATTCTTTATATAAGCATGCCGGTACTGGAAAAAGCTCAGCCGTTAAACCTGTTTCTGCTAAAGCTGTTTCTCCTGCTGCGGCTGTGAGAGATGGCGGTTCAGCAGCTGCCCCTGTTCCTCCTTTATGGGAAGACTGGCAGTTTGGCAAAGAATATCCTTGGGGAATATCTCGCGTAAATGCTCAGAATGCATGGAGCGTGACAGAAGGGGCTGGCGTGAAAGTTGCGGTTATAGACACCGGTATTAATTACGATCACGAGGATCTGAAAGATAATTATGCGGGCGGAGTTGATTTTACTTATGAAATGACCGGTCCTATGGATGGGCATGGTCATGGCACGCATGTCGCTGGCATAATAGCAGCAGCCCGTAATGACAAAGGCGTTGTAGGCGTTGCCCCTAAGGCAAAAATATATTCAGTTAGAGTTTTAGCTTCCAATGGTTCTGGAGACCGTTCCAGCGTAATTGAAGGCATAGAATGGGCCATAAAAAATGGCATGCAGGTAATAAACATGAGCCTTGGCTCTCCAGAAAAAACAGAAGCGCAGGAAAAAGCCATAAAGGCAGCATACAAGGCTGGAATCATAATTGTTTGTTCAGCTGGCAATAGAGGCCCTAATGGCGTAATGAGCTACCCAGGGCGTTATCCCGAAACTATTGCTGTTGCGGCCTCAGATAAAAGGGATAAAGTGGCATATTTTTCTTCCAGAGGCAAGGAGGTTGACGTGATTGCTCCTGGCGCAAGCATCATATCCACAACAATGGACGGAGAATATGGCAATAAATCGGGTACGTCTATGGCCAGTCCTCATGTGGCTGGAATAGCAGCGCTTGCCCTTTCAATGGGATATTCAGCCGATTCTGTGCGCATTGCTTTAAAAAGCACAGCTATTCCGCTTCCTAATCTTACTCCGGAAGAACAGGGACGAGGCCTTGCCAATGCTGCCTGGCTGGTTAAGAGCAAATAATAGAATGTTTTAGCTTAAGTTTATATAAAACAGAAAAAAGGACTGAAAAAGGCCGGGATCTTAAAAATGATTACGGCCTTTCTTATTTTTTGAATGGCTTGGGCCTTGAATGCCTTGCAAACCAGGCTTTTATTATTAGTCTTAACGGGAAGTCCATTCGCATATAAAGCAGGAAAAATATAATTTTTAGAGGTATTCCTCCAGCTTTCATGAAATATTTGTTATTTTCAGGGAAAGTTTCCCTTGCCATTTGAAAGTCAGGCGGGTTAAATACTTTCATGCATAACAGCTTTACATAAAGCTTTAACATAAAAATAACGGCAGAACACTCCTCGGCTCTATTGTTTCTTGCCAGGCTTTTTTCAATGAGAGATATGCCTTTTTTTACATCTTCCAGATGCCTTGGTGATATGGGGTTTGACAGGGAATTTTCATAAATCATGTAGTGGTAAAAAAACTTATTTATAAAATAGGTTTTTTTTGCTGCAAGGTAAATGTGGAAGATAAATACGGAATCTTCAAAATATCTCATTGAGCATGGAAATCTAATATTCCCTATTGTTTTCCGTTTTATCATTTTATCCCATACCACGAAACAGTAAGCTTCTGGCGTTGTTCTAAAATCTAAAAAAAAGTTTTTTTTCCTATCAGTGGAAACAGATGCGTTTTGATATTCGTTTATATAATTCCATTGGATAATGTCTGCGCCTGTTTCTTTTGCTGCTTTGACTGCATATTCAAAAGTTTCAGGTTCCAAATAATCGTCGGCATCAGGCATGATAATAAATTGTCCGCGCGCGGCTGAAATCCCAGTGTTTCTGGCAGCTCCAGGGCCTGAATTTTTTTGTTTTATCACTTTTATTCGCGAATCTTTTTTTGCCCTTTCAAACAGTATTTCTAATGATCTGTCAATTGAGCCGTCATCCACTGCTATGATTTCAAAATTTTTAAAAGTTTGAGCTTGCAATGAGTCAAGGCATAGGCTGATCCGTTCTTCAGCGTTATATACTGGTATAATAACAGATATTTCAGGGCTTTCGCGTTTTGTGCGATTCATATAATGTTCTTCTTGAAAAAAAGTATGCTTTTTTATATTATAGCAGAGAATATTTCTTATGATTATAAATTGATGCAGTTCTAATGTCATATTGTTTGTAAACTTAACTGAGGTATTTGGCAATGAGCTCTGATGCAGCTTTATCAAAACCAGAAATAAGCATTATAGTTCCGTTTCATAATGCTGAGAAATTTATTCGCAATAGCCTTAATTCATTACAGGCACAGAATTTTTCAAAGTTTGAAGTGCTTATGGTTAATGACTGTTCTTCGGATGGCTCAGAAAAAATAGCTCAGATGTTTTCAGAAAAGGATAGCCGTTTCCGTCTCATATCCTTAAAAGATAATGAGGCATTAAAAAGCCATGGGGTTTCTAAAGCCCGCAACGCCGGAATATATGAGGCAAGCGCTGATTATATTGTTTTCCTTGACAGCGATGACTGGCTGGAAAAAGATACTCTTAGCGAGGCATATTCGGATGCTGTTTCAACAGGAGCAAACATAGTGCAATGGAATTTTAGCGATGAGTATGATTTGCGCTCTAGCAAAAGGCCTTTTTTCCCTAAGGGATTTTTTTCTGTTTTTGAAAATGCTGATATGTTTACCGGTTTTGTGACGACGGCTTTATATAAAAAAAGTCTTATTTTTGATAATGATATTTTTTTTGATGAAAATATTTCAATCGGAGAAGATATTCTTTTTAGTTTGAGATGTTTTATTTATTCCTCTGTAAATTATTTTACAGGAAAATATCTTTCCCATTACCGGCTTAAGGGAAACGGTCTGTCTCATAATATTTCTGAGGCGAGGATAAAAGATTTTGCCCGTGTTTTTACTGCTTTTGAGAATGGTCTGTCAGAATTTGAACGGGAAAAATATTCAGCTGTTATTTTTAAAATAAAGCTGATCATGAAAAAAATGGCCCTAGTTACTTTGGCTAAACCAGACTATTCCCTGTTTTATGGCATTTTCAGCGAAACAAACAGCATGCTTTTAAAACAAAAAGGACTGGAGGGTTTCGTGTTTCTAATGATTCATCTGAAATTATATTTTCTGCTTACTCCCGCTATAATGCTTCTGAAAAAAATTGATGCAAGGTATTCATGATTTATGTGCAGCCAGAATGAGCAAGTGATCAGCCTTACTTCCAGCTTGAAATATGCTTGCGCAATCTTTCTTTTTCAATGTCGTCTAACCCGAATATCAATGCTGATATGGAATATAAAACTGTAAGCATTATGCCATGTATGATAAAACCTTTAATTCCGCCTATAGGGCTTATGTCAAGAATAATAAAAAACAATGCGAAAGCGGGCAGTGACGCGATGAATGGCCTGATAAAACCAGCAAAATATTTTTTTATTCCTAGTCCTAATTTTGAATAATATATTCCAGTGGCAATTCCGTAGCCTAAGAAAAGCATTATGCTTATTGCGCAAGCGCATCCATATTCGTCATATTTATAGGAAAGAAAGATTTCTAATAATATGGCAAGTATTGACGTTATGAGTAATATCACGGAGCGTTTGCCATGTTTATTTAATGCCTGTACAGCTGGCAGGCCTGCGGAAAGCATGAAGTCTGGCAAAAATCCTGCCAATATTATTGATGTAAGGGTAAAACATCTTTCATATCCGGCCCCTAGCCATATTTGTATGAAATCCTTTCCTAGGAATATAAATCCTCCGAGAAAAAGAAGCAGCACCCTAAATTGCAATTTCCCTGTTTCCTGGAATAATTTTTGAATTTTTGGCATATTATTGGAACTTGCTGCTGCAGAAAAAGCAGGCAAATATAATTCTGAAATTACAAAAGGAATTGTTGAAAAAGCAAAAGCCAGGTAAAAAGAGAGTGAGTAAAAAGTAATGGATATATTCCCTGACATTGCTCCAAGCACAGCTTGGCCGGAGCTCCATATTATTTTATCGGCAATAAAAGCAGTGAACATAAAGAATGAAAATTTAATCATTTCATTTTTCATTGGTGTAAAAGATAGTGATGGCACTGGCTTTATTTTGAGATAATGGATGCAGTACCACAAATTTAATAATGTGATGAGAACAATGTTTAATGTTTCAGCGCATACAAGCGTTGGAATATTCGCTGCTATGAATTTCAAGGCAAAAATGCTGATAATCGGTTGCGCAATTATATAAAGAAGGGCAGATGTTTTTAAGAAAATGAAATGTTCGTGAGCAGATATTAGCGCTGTAAGCAGAGTGCTTGGCAAACCGATGCTCATCATTAAAATCATGATAGGAATTGTTATTTGCATTGTTGCCATGTCTTTAGCGTTTAATTTAGCTCCATATGTTAATCCCGCGAAAAAATATAATGCAATGCCGCATAATATGAGGATTATTGTCAATACTGTGTAAATGGAACAGGCATTCAATAATATTTCTTTAAGTTTTTCTTTATTTCTGTTTTTTCTTGCTGCTGAATAATAACGTATTACTGCGGTGGAAAATCCAAAGTCGGCTATTGCAAGAAAACCAGACAAAGACCATAAAAGCTGGTATAGTCCATACTGGTCTTTGGATAAATATTTAAGTAAAACAGGCATGTAAAGAAAATTAATAAGGATTTTTGCGGCAATATTAACATAAGATAATAATATTCCAATTTTTTTTTGATCTATTTGCTGCTGTAGTGAAAAAATAATCATTTATTAAATCCGTGTGTCAGGATTGAGAACAGACTCATTCTATATTATTTGGTAATCTTAATACAATTTCTTATAAAAACGTTAACGCATTCTAAATATTATATAATCTATTTAATAATTTTTTTGGAACTGTTATATCAAGCGCGATTTAATTTTAATCTGCTCTTGTGTAATATATTTTGAGGATTATTATGTCACAGGAAAAATCAGGAATAAGCATTTGGATACTTCTTTCTCCGTTATATATTTTGCTTCTGTATCCTATTTATAAAATAGTTGTAAAAAATAACTCCAGTGATTTGGGAGTAGACAGCAAGGCTTTTAGCGTTGAGACTGGATCTGTTAAGAAGAAAAATATCTCAGAGTACCAGCCGGCTTTAAATTATGGAGGCTATGGCATTAACTACACCGCTGGAGATGATGAAAAGTCAAGGGAAGAGATAGGTTGGGGCACTCAGAAAGGTTATCTGCTAGCTGTGCTTGAAAAAAATTCTTCCGACTTGACTCTGCTGAAAGAACTGTATAACAATAAAAATATGATCCGTGGGTTTATGTCAAGACAAGAGGTGCAGGAATACTTGATTTCTTCCGAAAATATTAAACGGATGCTGTCAAATAAAAAACTGGTTTCAGAATTTCTTGCCGAGCCTGGCATGAAATCCTTATTGTCAAATAATGCTGCGATTAAAACAATATTGGATAGCGACTTTACTAAGGCTCTTGTAAATGAAAACGCAGCTCAAGATTTTATGAAAGACAGCTCAGCAATTGAAGCCATACTTACAGAGAACAGAGAGCTGGTGCGGCTTATAAAGAATCCTGTCATAAAAAGATATGTCATTTCTGAACCGGCAACGGAGAATCTGGCCAAGGCAGTAGGCTGGAAATAAAAAAGCTGAATTTCTTATTGTTAATTATAATTTTGATTGCTTTAACTTTTATGCTATAATAGATATTGCGATTTAGTTATTTATTGAGGAATTGAAATGAAAAAGAATATTCACCCTAAATATGATGTCTGCCAGGTGACATGTGCCTGCGGAAACACATTTGAGACCCGCTCCATTAAGCCTGCTATCAAGGTTGAAATCTGTTCAGCCTGCCATCCCTTTTTCACGGGTAAGCAGCGTTTCACTGACACAGCTGGCCGCGTTGATAAATTCATGAAGAAATATGCTGCCACAGATGGCAAGACTGTAGAGCGCAAAGCCAAGGCTGCGCGCGTTTCTAAGGTTGCGCCTAAGCATTTTGCAAAAGAGAAGCCTGTGGAAATTCCTACAAGGAATGAAGTTAAGAAAGCAGCGAAAGCGGAAGTTAAGGCAGAAGCCCCTAAAGCAGAAGAATCCAAATAGCTGTTTCTTCCGTACAGGCGTTTCCCTTTTTATATTGGGAAACGCCTGTTTTTTTTTGTAGAGGGCTATTATGCTTGAGAAGGAACTGGCATCAATAAAAAGAGAAGCCGCTGAGCTTGAGGCAAGGCTGGCATCAGGAGATCTTACTCCAGCTGAGCTGCAAACATTTTCTAAACGCCATGCTGCGTGCAATGAGATTCTTGAAACAGCTGATGAATTGAAAAATGCGCAAAGCAGCGCCGAGGAAGCTCGGCAGATGATTTCTGGAGAAGATCGTGAGCTGTCGGAGCTGGCTGAAGCAGAGCTTCCCGCATTGGAATCTAAAATCTCAGATCTGCAAAAAAAACTTCAGCTTTTGGTTATTCCTCCGGATCCTGATGATAACAAAAATATTTATCTTGAGCTGCGCGCAGGCGCAGGGGGAGAGGAATCTGCTCTGTTTGCCGGGGAACTTATGCGTATGTACACGCATTTTGCCCAAAATATGGGCTTTAAGACTGAAGTAAGGGATGTTTCCTCGTCTGGCCTTAAGGGCATAAAGAGCGCTGTTATCTATATTTCTGGCCGTAATGTATATTCCTGGTTCCGCTACGAGGGAGGAGTTCACCGTGTGCAGCGCGTGCCTGAAACAGAGGCATCTGGCCGCGTTCATACTTCAACAGTTACCGTAGCAGTTATGAAAGAAGCTGATGAGGTAGAGATAGTTAAGATTGATCCTAAAGACATACGCCTTGAAACATGCCGTTCCGGCGGACATGGCGGACAAAATGTTAATAAAGTAGAAACAGCGGTGCGCATAGTCCACATACCTACAGGGATAGTTACCCAATGCCGCGAGGAGCGTTCACAAGGCCAGAACCGCATGAAAGCTCTTGCCCTGCTTGCCGCAAAGCTGCAGCAGATGAAAGAAGACAGCGCGGCAGAATCTTCCGCAGGGGAAAGAAAAAAACAGGTCGGAACTGGCGACCGTTCCGAAAAGATACGCACATATAATTTCCCTCAATGCCGTGTAACGGATCACAGAATTTCTAAATCCTGGCATAATATCTCGGAGATAATGGAAGGCGGAATAAAGGAAATGCTAGAGGAAATTAAGCTGGAGATTAGCAGACAATATGACGGCGGGAAAGCTGCTTAATGAGGCTATCTCAAGCCTAAGGGAAAATGGAATTGATGAGCCTGAAGCCAATGCGCAATGGCTGCTTTCCGCTGTTCTCAAAAAAAACAGGGCTCAGATAATTTTGAATCCTGAAACAGAGGTTTCTCCGTCTCAGGAGATAATGTTTGGAGAGTATATCAGGCAAAAGAAACAAGGCATTCCTTTAGCATATATACTCGGAACTCAAGACTTTATTGATATAACTTTGAAAGTTGACAGCCGTGTTCTTGTTCCCAGGCCGGAAACAGAGGAATTGGCAGAATATGCAGCAGAATTTATCAGTTCCAAATTTAGCGGCATTAGCATAAATATTCTTGATTATGGAGCCGGAAGCGGAGCGATAGGCTTCTGGCTGCTGAAGAAATTTCCAAACGCAAGGCTTACTGCCGCTGATAAATCCGCGGAAGCCTTGGAATGCGCTAAGGAAAATGCCCGGCAGCTTAGAATATATGATCGCACGTTATTTGCCAATGTGGAAACGCCAAACAGTCTTTCAGGGCATTATTCTGTTATAGTCTCTAATCCTCCATACATCCCTTCTGCTGTAATTCCTGGCCTTTCTCCTGAAGTTCTAAGCGAGCCGTATATGGCGCTTGATGGCGGCAGTGACGGGCTTTCAGTAGCAAGGCTTGTTCTCGGAGCCGCAGGCCGTCTTCTGGTTCCGGGCGGCGGTCTTTTCATGGAACTTAGCGGAGGAGATCCTTTGCGTCTTAAGCATGAAGCTTCAAATGATATATGGAAAGAAATCAGGTCTGTGCAGGATTTTAGCGGACAGCAGCGTTTTTTTGTTGCAATTAAAGCATGATGAATTTTTTTGAATAATTTTTGAGGAATAAATGGACTTATTTGTTATAAACGGAGGGCATGCCCTTTCCGGCGAAACAAGGATCAGCGGTTCAAAAAATGCAGCGCTGCCAATACTTTTTGCCTCGCTGCTTACTAAGGAGCGCTGCGAAATAAGCAATGTCCCTGAGCTCAAAGATGTGCAGTCAGCATACGATCTTCTGAACCGTCTTGGTAAAAACTGTTTTTATGGGTATGGCAATTTTATTGCGGAAGAACATTCTGAAATAAATCCAATAGCGCCTTATGAGCTGGTGCGCAAAATGAGGGCTTCCATACTTGCGGCAGGGCCTCTGATAGCGCGTTTTGGCAAAGCGCGTTTTTCCCTTCCAGGAGGCTGCACGATAGGCGTGCGGCCTATAGACATGCACCTTGAAGCCTTTAAGCAGCTCGGAGTGGAAATCAGCCATGATAAAGGGGATGTGCTGATGACCGCAAAGAAAATGCATCCTAATAGGATAAAATTCCGTTTTCCAAGCGTAGGGGCTACTGAGAATCTAATGATGGCAGCTTCTCTGATAGATGGGGAAACTGTTCTTGAGAATTGCGCGAGAGAGCCTGAAATAGAAGACCTTTCAGCAGTTCTTGTGAAAATGGGCGCGGCAGTCATTGGCGCCGGCACCGGTGTCATCAAAATAAAAGGCAAGCCTGCGCTTAATGGCTTTTCACATTCAGTAATGCCTGACCGGATAGAGACAGGCACATTCATGCTTCTTTGCGCCGCGGCAGGCGGGAAAATAACTCTTCTGGGAGCGGATTCCAAGCCTCTTTCAGCTTTAATAAGGGCAATGCGCAAAGCTGGGGTAAAAATTTCCTGCGGAAAAGGAGTAATTACAGTATCTGCGGAAGTTTCTCGGCCTAAACCCGTAAGCATAAGCACAAAGCCATATCCCGGATTTCCTACGGATTTGCAGGCTCCATGGATGGCTTTCATGGCCCAATGTTCAGGGGAATGTGAAGTTCATGAGAAAATCTTTGAAAACCGTTTCATGCATGTTCCTGAACTAGCTAGAATGGAAGCCAATATCACTGTTATGGACAGAAAAGCCATAATACATGGCGTTCCAGGCCTGATGGGCGCGCCAGTAATGGCATCTGATTTGCGGGCTGGAGCAGCGCTCGTAGTTGCTGCCGCGGCGGCCAGAGGCACTAGCATTATACGCCGCATTTACCATATAGACCGCGGATATGAGAAGCTGGAGCTGAAATTGAGGGAACTGGGAGCAGATGTACGCCGCCGTAAGGACGATGGAAGCATAAAATGAATTTTGAAGAAGCGGAATCTATGTTAATTTCCCGTCAGGGCCTTAAGCGCAAAGGAGGTATTCCTGCCGTGCGGGAAGCTCTTGGCCGTTTAGGCAATCCGCATAAACTGTTTAAATCCATACACATAACTGGAACTAATGGCAAAGGATCTGTATGCGCTCTTTTGGAAGCCGCATGCCGTTCAGCAGGCCTTCGCACGGGAATGTTTATTTCTCCTCATATTGTGAATTTTTCCGAGAGAATACAGATATGCGGAGAGGAAATTGCAAAGGATAAGCTAGCCTCGCTTTGCGAAAGAGCTTTAGCTGCAGGCCCGGATCTGAGTTTTTTTGAGCTGCTTACGGTAATGGCTTTTCTATGCTTTGCTGAGGAGAAAACTGATATAGCTATTATTGAAGCGGGGATAGGCGGGCTGCTGGATTCCACTAATGTTCTTGAAAACCCTCTAATGTGCGCTATAACTTCTGTTTCTTTTGACCATAAGCAGCAGCTTGGCGGCACATTGAGTGAAATAGCTTTCCAAAAGGCAGGGATAATAAAAGAAGGCGGAATATGTCTGGTTCCGGATTCCATAGCTCCAGAAGCTATGAGAGTTATTGAAAAAGAAGCCGCTGCCCGTCATGCGGAAGCGCTGTTTGTAAAGCCGTATTTTGAAATATTTTCACGGGACTGGGAAAAAGGAAGCATGATGCTTATGCATAAGCAGACTGGCGCTATTTTCCCGTTTGCCCTGCAAGGCGATGTCCAGCTTAGCAATGCTTCCTTGCTTTGGGAGGCGGCGGAAATATTGCGCAGCCGCGGGCTGCGCATAAGCCGGGCAGATGCCGTACAGGCATTCCGGCGGGTGAAGCATCCTGGCCGTTTCCAGTCCATTCGCGCCGGGAAACGTTTCCATAATGCGCTGTTTATCTTGGACGGCGCGCATAATCCGGAAGCCGCCGCCGCATTTTGCCGCAATTGGGCGGCATCGCCATTCCCGGATAAGAATCCCGCTTATGTAATAGCTATTCTGAACGATAAAGACCGCACGCAAGTGTTTCGGGAAATTTCCGCATTTAATGGAAAGTTCATTTTTACCCGCCCCAGATCAGATAGGGCTGTTCCGCCGCAGACTCTGGCTAAAGAGTTTGCGGCTATCAAGCCTGGCGCGGATATTCATGTTTTTAATGAGCCGGAGGAGGCGATACTAAAAGCTTCTGAGAGCGGCATTGCCGCAATAATTGGCTCTTTCTATCTTGCCGGGGAGGCGCTCCGGCTTTTTTCAGCGCCTGAAAGCCGGAAAAAGTCCGGCGGGGAGATAATATGACTGGAATAGGCATTGATATAGGCGGCACAAACACTAAGCTGCTGGTCGCTGATGAAAAAGGAAATGTCGTTTCTGTTTCCCGTTTTCCTACTGAAGCTGAAAAAGGTCCTGAAGATTTCGTAAAAAGGCTTTCTTCGGCAGTGGCAAAAATAAAAAAAGAAAATAATGTTAGTCCTCTTGCAATAGGAATAGGCGCAGCAGGCGATGCGGATCCTGAAACCGGCGTTTTGCGGTATGCGCCTAACCTTAAATGGCGAAATGTGCCGCTTACCGGGCCTATATCAGAGGCGACAGGGTTGCCATGCGTAATGGAAAACGATGCTAATATGGCCGCATGGGGAGCTTATGTTATGGAACTGGGCAGGAAGCCTTGCAATGCCCTTGTGCTGACAATGGGAACAGGCATAGGATCTGGAATAATAATTAACGGCTCGCTTTATCATGGCGCCACAGGCACGGCAGGGGAAGCTGGCCATCTTACTTTGGAACAAGGCGGCAGGCTTTGCAATTGCGGCCGTCGCGGCTGCCTTGAAGCATACTGCGGCAGCGTTGGAATAATGCGCCGCGCGGCAGAAGCCATTCCGGATCAGGAAGCTTTTATAAAAAAATACAATCCTGGCGGAATTTTTGATCCTTATACGCTTTCAAAAGCATACGAGGCTGGAGATTCTGCTGCTATAAAGCTTTGGCATGACACAGGCCGCTATTTGGGAGAAGGTCTTGCTAACCTTATATTGCTTTTCAATCCTCATTATGTGGTTCTCACTGGCGGCGTTTCAAAGTCAAGGGATAAGTTCCTGCCAGCAATGAAAGAGGTTTTTAAAGGCCAGCCTATTTCAACGCCTTTTGAAAAATTGGAAATAAGAGCTTCTGACAATCCTGAGCTGGGCTCAATCGGTTCTGCTTTATTTGGCTTGGAGCAGCTCTGAAATGCTGAAAAAAACTGCG
Organism: Elusimicrobiales bacterium; assembly: GCA_024681855.1. Taxonomy (GTDB): domain Bacteria; phylum Elusimicrobiota; class Elusimicrobia; order Elusimicrobiales; family UBA9959; genus CACZRG01. Next base: position 13,911 of record JAILAB010000064.1, on the reverse strand, counting down.
CTCGTCTGCCTTTTGCTGCTGGGAAATATCCTTGCCGCTCAGGCTTATGACCTTCCTCCTTCAACTGGCACGCACAGGGTGGAGTTTGAGGCAGATGAGGCAGATTTTAATGAATATTCTAGAGTGATAAACCTTTCAGGCAAGGTTAAGCTTCAGGAGAAAAATACCGATGATGGCGTAATGAAGCTTATACGAGCTAAGGAAGTTACTGTTGATATGAAGAATAAAATTGTAACTTCCCATTCTGATTTCGTTATTGATTCTTCAACTGGCTCTATTTATGGCAAAAGCGGTTTTGTGAATTATGGCAATAACTCAGGGCTTATAAGAGATGCGCGCTTTTCCTATGGCACATTCACCTTCCGGGGAAAGGAAGTGTCCTTTGATGATAAGAAATACCTGTATAAGAAGGCAAGCCTTACAAGTTGCGACGAAGAAAAACCGCATTATCATCTTAGGTCATCTTTGATAAAGATTGTTCCCGACCATTATTTTCTTGCTTATAATTCTCTGTTGTATTTAGGCAAAATACCTGTTTTTTACTTTCCGGTACTGTTTAAGCCGGATGGGGAAGGAACTCCTTTCACCACATATCTTTTTCCTGGCTATGATTCCCGCAATGGCCCTTATATGAAAGCTAATTTCGCATATAAGATAAATCCTGAGCTGAAAGTTAAGCTTTACCTGGATTATTTCACTAAAAAAGGCATAGGCACAGGAGGAGAGCTGGATTTCCGCAGGCCGGAAAAGAATATTACAAATATTTCAGTATATAGAATACGGGAAAGCGGAGAATCTTTTGACCGTTGGGCCCTGACAGGAGGATATTGGCATTCGTTTAACAATTACAATGAGTCTGCAACGGCGCATTATTATAGCCAGTCTTATTTCCGTCTGCTGTCAGATCCTCAATTTAACAATCACTATTTCAGAAATAATCCGTTTGCCATAAGCGATGACAAATATGCCAGCGTTGCTTTTACTCGCCAAAGCAAATATACTATAACAAGGCTTAGCGCCCGCCGCAGAGACATTCTTCCTGAAGATACGGCAGAAGATTTCATAAGGCAGGAGGAAGCTTCGCCAAGGCTGGATTTCTTCGCTGTTCCTTTTCAGATTATGAAGCTTCCATGGCTTAATAGCTTTAGCATGTATGTGGAAAGCGGTCATGACCATGCTTGGGAAGACTATCAGAAAAAAGGCAAAGCTCAGTGGACAGTATACAAGTCTATCCCTATAATGAAACATATAACTTTTGCGCCATCAGCTTTTGTAAGCGAAGATATGTATCTTTCCACATCATCGGCAAATTCTGATGAATGGATAGGGCATTATGGAGGCAAGGCTAATTTGCGATTTGATCAGAAATGGGGCTCTCTGGATTTTGGATATTCCTATTCCCAAAGGATGCGGAATGGCAAATGGAAGGATGATCTTGATGCTGCTGACAGGGGGCAGGAACAGCGTGAATTATATGCCGATTTGTTTGTTGTTCCAAATTATAAAACATATTTCAGGGCTCGTTCTGGATATGATTTGCGTGATTATTTCAGCGCTGAATCCAGGGACAGAATGTCGCCTCTTATTACTGAAGTTTCATATTCTCCATCCGCATATTCAAATCTGTTTGCACAGGACACATACGATTTTCATGGCAGCAGCAATAGCTTTATATTGCAGGGACGTGCTGGGACTAAAGAGAACTATTTCGGTCTCGGCTTGTCAAATTATTCATCAGCCGCCGGAGATGATGGAGCATGGATTTTTCACAATGCTTTTGGCATAAGATTTTATCCTAAAGCCACTTGGAGAATTGAGGGAATATTGCGTTTCCGCACTATAGCTGATGAAGGGCATAATAATTCACTGAGATTCTTTGAGAAAACAGTAAGCCTTTATAAGGATTTTCACGATTTCAGAACACGCCTTAGCTTCCGTTCGCGCGCTGGGGGGGTAAAAGATTTTTTCTTCATAGTGACATTAAAGATGAATGATCCTAAAAAAGAAGACTTGGAGGAAAAGTCTAGAGAGTACTGGCGTCCATGGCGCGAGGAAGGAGCTGCAAGGGATTATTGATTTTGCCTGCCGCAATGATGCAAATATTGTAAGACGGCGTATATTAGGAGTTTTCTATGGATAACACGGAACAGGAAATTAATGGCTCAGCTCAGCTGCCAAAAGTTAGGCTTTCGCATGCTCCTGCGGGCCCGAATGCTTACAGGCGCATGATTTCACATGCTGATAGCAATGCCAGACATGGAGATCTTGTGGCGGTTTATGATAAAAACGGCAATATTTATGGCATAGGGCTTTATAATCCCCACAGCCAGATAAGCTTGCGCATACTTACAAGAGAAAATCCTCTTGAATTTTCTATTGATAAATATCTGGAAGAAAAAATAGGAATGGCCGTTGAGCTGCGCAAAGACATATTGCGCATTTTTGATATGTCTAACGCATGTCGTCTGATACATGATTATGCCGATGGCATGCCTGGACTTACCGCAGATTATTACAATGGCAATATTGTGTTGGAATTTTATTCCTTCGGAATGTATAAGCTAGCCTCTAGAATTGAGGCCGCATTCCGCAAATTTTTCCCTGATGCTGAATTTCATTACCGCGCAACAGCTTATACACAGGAAATGGAAGGCTTTGAATTGCCTGCTCCAGATGAAAAAAAGAAGAACAGGGTTCGGATAAATGAAAATGGAATTCTCTTTGAGGTAAACCTAAAATCCGGCTTTAAAACGGGTTTTTTCTGCGACCAGCGGGAAAACAGAAAATTCATAGCATCGCTGGCTAAAGGAAAGACTGTGCTGGATTTATGCTCATATACTGGCGGATTTGGAATTTATGCCGCAAAATCTGGTGCTTCGTCAGTAACTTGCGTTGAACTGGATTCTGATGCCTTGGCACAGGCAAAACGCAATGCTAATATAAATCAGGTGCGGATTGATGCCGTATGCGGAGATGCTTTTATGTATATGCGGCAGATGATAGAGAATAAGAAAAAGTTTGACATTGTGATTCTGGATCCGTATAAACTTATTTCCAGCCGGGATGACTATGAGCGAGGATTATTCAAATACCGTGATTTTAACAGAATTGCCCTTTCTCTTGTAAACAAAGGCGGCATATTCGCCACCTGCTCATGCAGCGGCCTGGTGGACATGAAGGAATTTTCATGGATTCTTCGCGGAGCCGCTCATGCTTCCGGACGCAGGATACAGATGCTGCGCAAATCAGGGGCAGGCGGCGATCACCCGGTAGCCGCTGAATATCCGGAAGGAGAATACTTGAAGTGCATCATTTCAAGAGTGTACTGATATTTTAACCATTTGACTGTGCTTGCTTGAAATTATTGGAAATTTATCTTAGATTTATTGCAATGTTTCTCATGGCATGAGTATAATTTATGCTAAAATAAAAAAAACATCAGCTCGTTAAAATGGAGCTGCGCAGGAGAAAATTTCTATGAAAAAAATGTTCATTCTTGACACAAATGTTCTTATACATGATCCGCTTTCATTTACCAGATTTGAAGATAATACGGTCATAATTCCGATTTCAGTTATTGAGGAACTTGATCGGTTTAAAGTTCATTCAGACGAGAGAGGCCGCGCAGTAAGGGTTGTTTCCAGAAAGCTTGACGAGCTGCGTGTCAAAGGCAAGCTCAATAAGGGAGTGCCGCTGGACAATGGAGGAACTCTAATAGTTGAGCTGAATCAGGAAAATGTGCTTCCTAGAGAGCTGAGCTTTGCGGAAATGGATAACCGCATTCTCAATAATGCCTGGCACCATTTAAAGAAAAAACATAAAGTGGTGCTTGTCTCTAAAGACATCAACCTGCGCCTTAAAGCTGAAGCTCTTGGCATTACTGTTCAGGATTATACCACCGATAAAGTGGATGTGGACGAGCTTTATAGCGGCATTTCTGAAAAGGAAGTTCCTGCTTCACTGATAGATTCCCTGTATAAAGAGAAAAAAACGGCATGCCCTGTGGAAGGCTTAGCCCCCAATGAGTTTGTTGTGCTTAGGGCTCATGAGGATAACAAAAAAACAGCTATTGCAAGGGTATGTAAAGATGTTTCTGAAATTAAGCTTCTTTCATCGGAGCCTGCGCCATGGGGCATAAAGCCTCGCAGCAAGGAACAGCGTTGCGCAATGGAGCTTCTCATGGATCCTTCAATTAACCTTGTTACGCTTCTAGGCTCAGCAGGAACCGGTAAGACCATTGTTACGCTTGCCTGCGGCTTGCAGCAGGCCGTAGAACAGAATCTTTACCGTAAGCTAGTAATCTGCCGTCCTATTGTATCCGTAGGCAAAGACATCGGATTCCTTCCCGGCTCTAAAGATGAGAAGCTGGCTACCTGGATGGGCGCTATTTATGATAATCTGGAAATACTTATGGATAAGAAACACCAGGATTCCGCCGCTGAGAAATTTCAGTATCTGATTGACAATGAAAAAATTGAAATGGCTTCAGTGTCACATATAAGAGGCCGCTCATTGCCCGGCCAGTATATGATTGTGGATGATGCGCAGAACCTTACGCCGCATGAAATGAAGACAATATTGTCGCGTGCTGGCGAAGATACTAAGGTCGTTGTTACAGGAGATCCTTATCAGATTGACAGCCCTTATCTGGACGTGTCTTCAAACGGTCTTACTTATCTTATTTCCAGAATGCGCGGTCAAGATATTTATGGCCATTTGACATTCTCCAAGACTGAGCGCAGCAGGCTTGCAGGCCTTGTGGCTGAACTGCTGTAATCTGCAATAGAACTGAAATATAAATAAAAAAGGGCGCGAAAAACGCCCTTTTTTTGTGTATGACTCTTTAATCTGCCTTTAGGATATTTTGAGAGTTCAAGAGTTTTTTTGATAAAGCTCTCTATTTAATGAAAGTAATATGTTTAATTAAGGCTATTTTGGCAAATAAAATCCTGGCTGAATGATTATTTTTTCATGTGTTTCATTTGGAAAAGTGGTGTGGAAAGCATGTTTGAATTTTATTGTCCTGAATGGAACGGCATATCTTACTTCCCAATTTCTTTTCTTTGTACGAGTTATGTAATCAGAAGGCATGTATATAATTCTTTTTAATGGTTTAGAACTGTCATTCCTATAATAAAGATTTAACATGTCTTGTTTGGCTGATAGAATTCTTGTTGTCACTAAATATTTTTCTCTTATAAATTTTTGTTCTTTCAGAAGAAGAGCCCATTCCAAATCATTTGACCTTAGCTCATTGTTTAATGCCTTAGCCGTAGAGATATTTAATAAAAAGTATGATATGCAAAAGAATGCTGAAAAGAAATATTTAAGCTGTCTTGATATTTTAATTTTAGAAATAATGTTATTAATATGTCTAAGCAAAAATGGAATTAAGGCTGCAAAAGGAATCATAAAAAAAAGCCTGTGTCTCATAAAATGCAGCGGATAGTTATCTTGCCAATAATATATTATTGAAAAATATATCGCTGTAAGCAAATAAGCTAAGGCGGGTATTCTGCCAGAATTTCTTTTATCTTTTACATAGAAAAAAATGCATATAATTATTGCAATGAAAATAAATGTTCCAATTCCAATATCGCTGTTTTTCGGAAAGGCCTCAGCTGGAACTGGGCTAAATAAAATAGCCAGATTTTCTTCTATCATCTGCATATTGAATACAATAAATGGATTATTTATGCGAGCTAATTTAATGCTGTTGCAAGATAATCTAAAAAGCTGGAAATAAAGGCATGGCATGAGACATATTGTTCCTAGTATGCTTAAAAATTTGCTGGAAAAAGAGTTTAAAATCGGAACTTTAACTTTTCCTTTTTCATATAATAATCCAATTCCCATTATGAACAAGGCAGGCACTGTTTCTATCCTAGCCATAGATGTAATTATTATTGCTGAAAAAAGCCATATTATGTCTTCACAGACAATCTTTTGTTTAGCAAAACATGCTGAAAAAGCTGTAAAAGAAGATATTAATATAAAGAAGTTAGCTGATGTTGTGCTGAAAGAAGAAGCGTTTAGAAATAGATGAAAGTTTAAAAATAAGAATACGGAAGCCAGCAGGCTTGAGATGATTCCAGAGCCTATTGAACGCAGTCCTGCATAAAATAAAAACAATGATAGCAAGGGCAATGCCCTGTTAAATGTGAGTAAAGCAGCCAGGCTGTAGTTTGAGGCAATGTCTATTGGAGATTTTAAAAAAATTGGGGAAACTTCTTTAAACAAAAAAAGTATCTTTGTATTTGATATTCTTTTTCCCATGCTCTGAAAATCATGATTGTTGTCATATCCGCCGCGCACAGGAGCGGTAAAATTTCCATAAAGCATTGTGATTCCAATTATCGCAAGGCATATAATTGCGGCTTTGTGTTCTCTTTTGATAAAAGAAATAAGAAACTTAAATGTAAAAAAAAGCATTACAGGCCAGCATATCTCTAGAATAAGTTTTAATATATGGTTTAACATCATAGATGATTCTTCCTCATGAGGCTCATTGACACTTTTATATTGTTTTATGTTTAATTATTATAAGTTTTTAACAATTTATATATTATGAAAAAACAGCTATCAGATAAAACACCATTAACTTTGCGGATAAAAAAGGATTATCGCTTTGCCGGGCTTATAGTGTTTGCGGCAGCCCTGCTTGCTGAAATGCTTATATTTGTTAATGCTCAGGCTGGCAAGCTGGCAGAGGAGGTCTCTAAAGATTTTACGCTATTGCTTACTGCTGATTCAAAAATGTCTGAATCGGCATTGGACAATGTAAAAATAAATATAGAGAACCTTCCTGGTGTGGAAAGAGTTGTATTCATAAGCAAAAAAGATATGTTGGAAAGAATTAAACAGGAAGATCCTCAGCTTGTTGATTCCGTGCTTTCTTCGGGCAAAAATCCGCTGCCAGATACATGGGAAGCTAAAGTTAGCGTTGATTCAATGCTTAATCTTGAAAGCCTTGCGGCATCAATGCTTGTTTTTGATGGCGTTACTGATGTGCAGTACAAAAAACAGGAAGCCTGGGCTGTGCGGCATTTGTTATTTTACAAGCAGCTTACTTCTGTTGCTCTTTTATTTGCCTCTTTTTCCTGTTTTATGTTTGTTTTTATTGTCCTTGCGCATGAAAATTCTGTTTCAGATGCTTTCCAAGCCTTGCTTACAAGCGATTTTTCTTTTTTTTCTGCCGGTTTTTTTGCCGGACTTGCCGCTTTAGTCTTAACAACAATTTTCCTTTATCCTGTAAAAAATGAAAGCATGTTCTGGTCTTGGACTTCTCCTTTAGCCCAGATTCTTTTTCTTTTATGCTGTTCTATGTTCAGCTGGGGGCTTAGAAGATGGAAGCTGCGCAGATGATCAGGCATTTTCATTTTTTCCAAATAAAGGCAATAACAGCTGCCTTGTTTTTTTCTTTTGTGTTTTTGCCGGAAATGCTGGCAGCTCAGTCATCTTCCGGACAGACTAAATCTCAAATTGCTGAGACAGATAAAAAACTTCAAGATAATCGTAAAAGGCAGAAAAAGCTTGACAGCGAGAGACAGCAGCTTCAGTCTCAGCTTTCACAGCTTGAAAAATCAAAAAAACAAAATTCAGCTAAGCTTAAAGAGCTGGCCGGGCAGCTTGAAAAAAATAAGAAAGATTCAGCTGAGCTGCATAAAAACTTAGATTCTCTTGAGGCAGCCAGAAAAAGGCTGTCGGGAGACTTTACTGGCGTTTTTTTATTGCAATTCCGGCAGAAAGCAATGGCTTCGGACTACTATGGCAAAAATGATCTTGCAAAAAATATGCTGCTGAAAGAAGTCCTTCTTGAGACTTTCTCAAGGCTTGACAGAATAAATTGGGAGAAATCCCAGGCTCAAAAGAAAGCGGATCGCATTGACAGTGCCGGACGCCAGCTTGAGACTGGCAGAGCTTATGCACAGAAAAAACTTAATTCCGTGGACAGCCGCCGCAAGGGCATACAGCGCGAAATAGGGCAGAAAGAAAAAAGAAAACAGACTCTGTTGGCTGAAGAGGCAAAGCTTGAAGCCGCTAAGGCCTCCTTGGAAAAGCTTTTCCGGGCTGCGCAGGCAAGGGAAGAGGAAGAAAGAAAAAAAACCGAAGCTAATGCCAAAAAAACTAAGAATTCTAAAAATGAGAAGGAAACGAATCTTTCAGTGCCGGCTGCTAAACCTTCTTCCATGCCGATACCGGCAAATTCGCTTGCATGGCCTGCTCAAGGGACTGTAATAGAGCATTATTCCAAGATGATGCCTGGCACTAAGATTGCCGTTGCGCAAGGGCAGAGCGTAAAAGCCGTAATGGGGGGAAAAGTTGAGTTTGTTGAAAATATAGGGGATGTGTTAGGCCGAATGGTATTCGTAAGCCATGGCAATGGCATGCATACTTCCTATGGCCTTCTTGAAGATATAAAAGTAAAGAAAGGAGATTCTGTATCTCCTGGAACTGTTCTTGGCAGGGCAGGAAAGGACAGGGAAGAGGTAAACAGCAGGTATCCGGGCAAGAAATTTTATTGGTTTTTCATACTTTTCAATAGCAAGCAGCTTAACCCGGAAGACTGGCTAAGATAGTCATTTGGCCATTCACTATGACGCATGGAATTATAAATTAGTTATAATATAATTATATTTGCCTTTTATAGGCAATCGGAGATTTTATGATTAAAGCCCGCAGACTTTTTGCCGTTACAGTCATTGCAATGTTCATTGGCATATCTTTCCCATATCTAAATCATGCCATGGACAAAACTTATGAAGGCCTGAAGATTCTCATAGATGTTATGACTTTAATACGGAATAACTATGTTGAGGAAGTTGAGCCTAAAAAACTCATATACGGAGCGGCAAAGGGCATGACTGCTTCCCTTGATGACTATTCAGTTTTCATGGAGCCTGATGAGTATGAGAGGATTAAAAGCGATACCGATGGCGAGTTTGGCGGATTAGGCATTAGGGTTGAGGTGCGCGACGGCTGGCTTACTGTTGCTACTCCTATGCCTGGAACGCCTGCATGGAAAGCAAAAATAATGCCTGGCGACCGCATAGTGAAGATTGACGGCGTTTCCACTAAAGACCAGACTCTTGAAGATTCAGTTAAAAAAATGCGCGGCATTCCCGGCACAGTCATAAAAATAACTATTTCCAGAGCCGAAGACAGCGAAGGCAAGAAAAGAACTGAAAAAGAGCTGGTCATGAAACGGGAGATAATTATTTCTGACAATGTGAAATGGCACATGATAGATGACAAAGTTGGATATATCAAGATAGTGGAATTTACCGGCCATGTCACTGAAGACTTTCATAAAGCCATGAAAGACATGCTTGCTAAGGGGATGGATTCTCTTATATTGGACTTGCGCTATAATCCTGGCGGTCTTCTGACAGGAGCAATTGACATTTCAAAGATGTTCATCGGTGATAAAAAAATGATTGTTTACACAAAGGGCCGCCGCAAGGAAAATTATCAGGAGTTCCGTGCTGGCTCAAAAGCTCCGTATCCGGACATCCCTCTTGCTGTTCTTGTGAACCGCTTTTCAGCTTCTTCCAGCGAAATAGTTTCTGGGGCATTGCAGGATCATAAGCGAGCTCTGATTATAGGCGAACGTTCTTTTGGCAAGGCGAGCGTGCAGTCAATGATTCCTCTGTCAGATAAGTCAGCGCTTAAAATAACTGTGGCTAAATATTATACTCCAAACGGCCGTTCTATTTTGCGCGATGTCAAAAATAAAACTGGCGGCATTGTTCCTGATTTTACGGTAACTCAAACCTTAGAGAAAGAAAAACAGCTTCTTTTGCAGGAACAGAAAGAAGATATACATTACCCTGATGAGAGTTTAGCAAAGAAAACTGATAAGAAAGCTGCTTCCTCAGATAAGGCTGGCAGCAAAAATAATGGCATTTCAAAAAAGAGCGCTAAGGAAGAAAAAGTAAAAGATGAAGTAATAATAAGGGCTTCGGAACTGCTTCGGGCGCGTGATGTGCTTGGAAAGCTTAGCCAAATGAATAAAGAAACTAAAGATGGCTCAAAATCTGAAGAAAAAAAGGAAAATTCAGCAGCGGAAAATGGGGATAAGGATAAGAAAAGCAGCAAATAAGCTTCTATGAGAATACTTGCTATAGAGACAACCTGCGATGAAACATCAGCAGCTGTTCTGGATGGGAATAAGCTGCTGTCAGATTGCGTCTATACTCAAATTCCATTGCATAGTTCTTATAATGGCGTAGTTCCGGAGCTTGCCAGCCGCGCGCATCTTGAGAAAATGCCTTCTGTTCTTAAAGCAGCTTTAAAAGATGCAGGAATAGAAAAATTTGAAAAAGGATGCGTAGACGCAGTAGCTTTTTCCAGGGGGCCCGGCCTGCCAGGTTCGCTTATGGTTGGCAGGGTAGCTGCTGAAACAGCAGCAAGATTATGCGGTGTTCCTCTTATCGGAGTAAATCATCTTGAAGGCCATCTGCTGGCTTGCGAGCTTGAAAACGGAAGAATTGCAAAGCCTTTGCAATTTCCTCTGATAGGCTTGCTGGCATCCGGCGGGCATACTGAAATGTGGCTTGTCCGCAGTTATGGCGATTATAAAATTCTAGGGCGCACTCGCGATGATGCTGCGGGAGAAGCATTTGACAAGGTTGCTAAGCTTCTTAAGCTGCCTTATCCTGGCGGCCCGGAAGTTGAAAAGCTTGCCTCCGAAGCTCCTGGCCCTGGACCGGCATTTCCAAGGCCTTATATGAAAGGCACTCTTGAATTTTCATTTAGCGGCCTTAAGACAGCCGTTAGCTATTTTCTGCAAAAGCATCCTTCTCCCAGCTTGGATGAAAAACGCCTTATATGCAGGGCTTTCCAAGATGCTGTGATAGATACTCTTGCGCATAAAGTAAAGGAAGCCGCATATAAATTCGGCATTAGCCGTATAGCTATAGGCGGCGGTGTTTCAGCCAATTCAGCATTGCGAAAAGCCTTTTCCAGCTTTAAGAATTTAGAAACGAGATTTTCGGAAAGGAAATACTGTTCAGACAATGCGGCAATGATAACATTGTGCGCGTTGCGCCGTATTCAAGCCGGGAAATGGAAAAACAGCATAAAAGCCGACCCTGTGCTGGAGCAGGCCTCATGGAGGATTGCCTGATGAAAGTATGGATACTTTCTGACTATGATAATAGAAAACATCAGGCTTTCCGGGGTTTGATTTACCGTTATACCTCCGGCGCCACAAAAGATATTTCAATAGAGGTTAAAAGCCGTTCAAATCTTTGGCGCAGTCTTTTTGCCCATTTGCGGGACTCTAAGCATAATCATTTGCCAGATGTTCTGGAGCTGCCTCTTAACTGGACGCGCCGTTTTGCGTCTCTCGGCATTCTTGCGGACTTAAAACCCTATATGAAATCTCTTTCAGACGGCTCATATCCGCCTGAAATAATGGCAGAGCTGTGCCGCCATGGCTCCTCGGAAATATTTTCAATTCCTTGGTGGCAGAAATCTCCTGCGCTATATTATCGAAGAAGCGCTTTGGAAGGATGCTGCCGCAATCCTAAAGAAGAGCTTTCTACATGGAAAGGATTCCGTAATGTGCTGGACAGGCTTGCAGAATCCTCCCATTTCCATAATCACAGGCTTCTTTCAATACCCGGCTCTTCTGGCGCTGTAAGCCTAGGCGAGGTGTTGCCGCATATATGGGGCCGCCGCGGAGGCCTTTATTCAGATGATTTTACCCGCGCAACTTTTACTCGCGACGAGACAAGCGGCGGAATACAAGACTGGCTGGATTTAGCAATAGACGGTTACATACGGCTGTTCAGCCAGGACCGTTTTGAAAACGGATATATGCCTAATAAGGATTGCGTTTTTATGCTGTCTTCGCGCAGGCCAATGTATATTGGCGGAGAAATGGAGCTTTTGCCATATCCGGGCTGCGCCAAAGGCGGGGGGCTGCTGCTGGTAAACAATCTGGCTGTCTCCTCTTCTTCTCTTTTTATGAAAGATGCCATGTCTCTTGTTTCATGGCTTTCCGATGGAATGAACTCTGGCACTTTTGCGGATTATTTCGGTGTTTTTCCATGCCTGGCTTCTGCTTTTTCGTCCAGGCTGGAAAAAGAAAAATATTCAGACATTTTCCGGCGTATTTATTTAAGCCCGGAGCTGCTTCCAAATTTTTCCTTTTATCCTTCAGCCGAACTTCTTCTTCAGCGTCTTTTGTGGCGTCTGTCTCTTAAAATAGCAGAGGGCAGCTTCCGCCAGGAAGATTTGCGCATGGAACTTATAAAAGCGCAAGGCGAAGCCGATTATCTGCTTACTATGGACTGATTATGATTAATACAGCTCAGGCAAATAGGCCAAATGACAATAGCGGATATGTGTCTTTCATAAAGGATGCTCTTGCAAAGCTTAATGAAAGCTTCTCTGTAGACGGAGCATCTTTTTATGAATACGACAGCTATTATAAGCTGCTGAATTTGCGCGTATGTCATGCCGGAGGCTTTTCTTATGACCATGAGGATCATATAAGGCCTGAGCCTGGTTCCCCCGTTTTCAGGGCTCTTGAAAGAATGGAGCCTGTGTCAGCAGCACTGCCTTGCGGCATGCATCTTTATTATCCCTTTTCATTTGAATCTGAGACAGGCAAAGAATTTACCCATACTGTTCCGTCTTCATATGCTGCCAGGTCAGCGGCATCTAGAACTGGCCTTATACGTCTTGAGCGCAGGCTGGGACATCAGCCCTTTTCCTATGAGGAGATATCCGCAATTTCTTCCTTTATGGAAAATCACCTTGTAAATTATTACCGTTATGAGTATGCGTCTCTTCTTCATGCCCATGAAAAGAATCTTCAGGCTGTTACATCCTTGGCCGAAGTATTCGCAAAAAGCCTAAATAAGCAGTCCAAATCTGAAAGCGCGGATGAAAAAGGACTTAGCAGAAAGAATGATGACAGCCTTAGAGCCATACTTTCAGGCGTTCAGATGCATTTTGGCTTTGACAGGGTAAGGCTGTACCTTATAGACAAAAATGAGGACATGGACATATTAAAAGGGGATCTTTCCGTAGACATCACTGGGAAAGTTAGGGATCTTTCATTTGAGCAGATTCCTCTTGAAGAAGGCTATCACCGTTTTGCTGACATAGTGTTGCATAAAACTGCAGATGCTTTTCTTGACCGGTATAAAGATTGCGTTGTCTATGTTCCTCTTGTTGTTGGCGGAGAAACCATAGGCCTTATGATAGGCGATAATTTCACAAGCCAGCAGCCTATTGAAAGCCATGAGCTGGCTTTGCTCCGTTCCCTTGGCACGCAGATGGCTTTGGCAGTGCATAATATAAGGCTTTTCAAGAAAGTTCAGGCTATGGCCCAATATGATGCTTTAACCAGGCTGCCGCTGCGCACATATTTTGACGAACGCTTTCAGGAAGAAATCTGCCGTTCAATACGCTATAATCATAAGCTTTCTTTCATGTTTGTGGATATAGATCTTTTTAAAAACATTAATGATGCTTTTAGCCATAAGACAGGCGATGAAGTGCTTAAGGCTATAGCCAACACGATTAATAATACTATACGCCAAAAAATAGATTTCCCAGGGCGTTTTGGCGGTGATGAAATGGTTGTTTTCCTTCCTCAGTCTTCTACGGAAGATGCAAAAGGCCTTGCGGAACGCCTGCATAAGGCCATAGGGGAAATTCATATAGATACTGGGGATTCAAGAAAAATAAAGCTTTCAGTAAGCATAGGCATTTCCACTTGTCCGGATGATGCGGAAACAATGGAAAACCTAAAGAACAATGCCGATTTGGCCCTTTATTGGGTAAAAGAGCATGGCAGGGGAAAAACCATGTCATATTCTGAGCTTCCGCCGGATTATGCGGAAGAAAGAGCCCTGCGCGAGGCTAGTAAAAAACCGGGAGAACGCTGATGAT